>CAUPZK010000047.1:0-3986 GCA_963515835.1 uncultured Aggregatibacter sp. | reverse complement strand
GTATTATAGGCATTTATCCCAACCTTGCAACCCCTTTTTTACGTTTTTTTGAAAATATTTTTTAATTGATTATTTTTTGTCAGAATCGCTCAAAATTTCACTATTAATATCCAGTAGGCTTAACTTTTCAAAGCCCAATGAATGAATAAGCTGTAATAAGCTATCTTTTTTCACAAGAGGCTTGGTGCAAAACACTTGAGAATTTATTTGATTTTTTGACCGCACTTTTGCCTCCTTGAGTAAAGAGTTCACCCGTTTCGCAATGGCTGCGCCAGAATCAATAAAATACTTAACTTGCGGTAAGCATTGCTGAATTTCAGATTTAATCAACGGGAAATGTGTACAACCTAGCACCACAGCATCCAAATCAGGCATATTTTCCCATTCACTCAACTCCGCTTTTATCTCGTTTAAATTAATAGGATATCCATGCAACTTGTGTTCGGCCAGTTCCACTAATTTTGTACTACCAATTTTCTCTACCTGACAAAAAGAGGCGTATTTATCAATTAAATCAGATAAATACTGACGTTTTACCGTTCCCTTAGTAGCAAGCAAACCAATATGGTTGGTTTGCGTTTGTTCTGCTGCAGGTTTAATCGCCGGCACCGTGCCAACAATAGGAATGGAAAAATGTTTACGCAATACCGGCAAAACCACCGTACTTGCCGTATTACAGGCGATAACAATAAGATCTAAAGAACACAGGTTGTCGATGCGTTGGCAAATTTTTAACGTACGCTCAACAATACCGTCTTCTGGCTTTTCAGAATAAGGAAAATACGCATTATCAAAACAATATAAATAATGATAATCGGGTAAAAGCTGTTTAACTTCCTGATATACGCTAAAGCCCCCAACGCCGGAATCAAAAAAAAGAATGGTGGGTTTTGATTGAATATTCATGAGCAATTTTATGTAAGAATTTGCGTAATTTTATTCGCTTATCAAGCTGTTCTCAAGGAAAAGCTCACTTAAGCAATGGCATTTCTTGAACTAAAAATAAGGACCGACGTGCATATAATCCGCTTTCAGGATCTTTCGCCCATTGAATCCCAACCCTTTGCGCTGATAATGAAAACAGCCATTCACCAATCGGTTTATCGCCTAATGTGGACAGTGATTGATAATGGGTGAATAACGCTTTAGAAATTAACGTACGCGCTGCCACCCAAGGTTCTCCATCACCATACAATACAACTTCACGACACCAGTAGAGTCCATCGGGCAAAAGTGCGCTCTCATTTTCAAATGTTTTTTCTATCCATTTTTCCGACCGCACTTTCACCTCAAATTGATGGCACCGTTGCTTCAATCTAGCGCCAATGCTGAATGGGAAAAGGAATATGTTGAACCTCTGGCGCCTCTTCGGGTTGCCAAGTAAAACGAGCAAAAATCGAATCAGGCATTGCTATAAATCTCACGATTATTCAGCCAGCGGCGAATGAGCAATTCTGCTATTTGCGGATATTTTTGTACTAATTGTTTAGCATAAAATTGAACGGTTGGAAGCATTTTACGATCACGCATGAGGTTTGCCACTTTAAATTCCGTAATACCTGTTTGTTTCGTACCAAGCATTTCACCCGGGCCACGAATTTCTAAATCTTTTTCCGAAATGACAAAGCCATCTTGCGTATCCCGCATGACCTGCAGGCGTTTCTGCGAAATTTTGCCTAATGGCGGTTTATACATTAGTACACAAAAAGAGGCTGTACTTCCTCGCCCCACACGTCCGCGAAGCTGATGAAGCTGAGAAAGCCCTAAGCGCTCAGCATTTTCAATGATCATCAAACTGGCATTGGGTACATCTACGCCGACTTCAATCACTGTGGTGGCAACTAACAAATCTAGCTCGGCAAGCTTGAATTGCGCCATGACGGCTTGTTTTTCACTGGGTTTCATCCGCCCGTGGACGAGCCCGATACGCAAGTGCGGTAAGATTTTATGGAGATCTTCTGCGACTGCTTCCGCTGCTTGCGCTTCCAGCACTTCCGATTCATCGATTAGGGTGCAAACCCAATAAGCCTGCCGCTTTTCCTGCGTGCAGGCCACATTGACCCGCTCGATAATTTCCGCACGACGCTCTTCAGAAATGGCAATGGTCGTAATCGGTGTACGCCCCGGGGGTAGTTCGTCAATAATTGAGGTGTCCAAATCGGCATACACTGTCATGGCCAATGTACGTGGAATCGGCGTGGCGGTCATAATAAGTTGGTGAGGATAAACACCTGCTTGGTTGCCTTTTTCACGCAACATTAAACGTTGGTGTACGCCAAAACGATGTTGCTCATCCACAATCACCAAACTCAGATGATGAAATGCGACTTCATCTTGGAATAGGGCGTGCGTCCCCACCACCATTTGAACTTCACCGTTTTTTATTTTTTCCAACTCGGCAATACGTTGCTTCCCTTTGACTTTTCCTGCCAACCAACCAACTTGAATACCAAGCGGCTCAAACCAACGGCGGAAATTCGTGGCATGCTGTTCGGCTAAAATTTCTGTTGGAGCCATTAACGCCACTTGTTTGCCATTATCAATGGCCGTCAACGCTGCCAGTGCTGCCACTAAGGTTTTACCGGAGCCCACATCACCTTGCACCAAGCGCATCATGGGATAATTTTGTTGTAAATCCTGTTCAATCTCTTGGGTGACACGTAATTGCGCATGGGTCGGTGTGAAAGGTAATTGTGCTAAAAAGCGTTGTTTTAAATCCGATTGTGCACACAAGGGTTCCGCAAAATTCTCCTGAATTCCTGACCGCACTTTTTGCATCGCGAGATTGTATGCCAACAATTCTTCAAAAATTAGGCGCTGTTGTGCAGGGTGTTTGCCTTCTTCCAATATCGCCAAAGAAACATCCGGCGGCGGATTGTGTAAAAACTGAATTGCCGATTTCAAATCAAAAGGATGCGGATTAAACTCAACAGGCAACAACTCAGCCAAAGGCGTTTTCTCTAAGACCAACAAAGCTTGCGCAATTAATTTACGCAACGATGTTTGTTTTAATCCTTCTGTAGCCGGATAAATGGGCGTCAGCGTTTCCGCCAAAATGAGGGGGTTATTGTCATGAATAATTTGATATTCCGGATGATGAATCTCTGCCATAAAACGCCCACGGCGTACTTCGCCAAAGGCTTTCACGCGAGCGCCTGGCTGTAAGCTATTTTTCATGCCGGCATTAAAATTGAAAAAACGTAATGCGAGTTTGGATGTGCCATCGGAGAGGTAAACCATCAGCATGGGGCGACGCCCAAATTGTACTTCTGCGCTCTGAACTACGCCCTCGATGGTAGCATATTGCTCGGGACGCAGATCAACAATAGGCGTAATTCGGGTACGATCTTCGTAACGTAGAGGGAGATGAAAGAGAAGATCTTGCAGATTGAAAATGCCCAACTTACCTAATTTTTCTGCAATCGCAACGCCGACACCGGAGATGGCGGTGAGTGGAATGGCATCTAATAATTGGGCATGCATTATTGGTTGATATTACGTTCAATGTGAATCAGTTCAGGCATTTGCTTGATTTTACGGATAATATTTGCCAAATGTTTATTATCTTTTACCGTTAATAAGACGATGATTTGATATAAACGCCCCTCTTGCTCTTCTGTCCAAATGCTTTGAATATTGCTGTCCATGGAGGAGATCGTGGACATCAAATGCGGTAAAGTGCCTTGCTGATTGATCATCTCAATGCGCAATTCTGTCTCAAATTCAATTTGAGTATCACTTTTCTCCCAATCCACAGGCATATAATGTTTAGGGTTGTCTTTACGATCTTTGAGATTTGAGCAAGCTTCATGATGAATCACTAAACCTTTACCCGGACTCGCATAAGCAATAATCGGATCCCCCGGGACCGGATGGCAACACTGCGCAAAAGTAGTCAATAAGCCACCATTGGCAGTAATTTCTAATGGCGTCGCATTATTATCCGGATTACCATCCGTATCAATTTCGATCGATTCTCCCAACAA
>CAUPZK010000046.1:0-4104 GCA_963515835.1 uncultured Aggregatibacter sp. | reverse complement strand
CAAGCACGAAAGACAATCCTAGTGTCAGCGGTACAAAAATGAAGTGATACAGCGCGGTTAAAGCAAACTGTAATCTTGAGAGTTCAACAACGTCTAACATCTCATCTCCTTGTAAAGTCTACAAGTTTTTAAATTCTATGATTACTTCGTAATCACCCCACAAACTCAAAATATCTTTTGAATTTTTCATATAAGATTATCTTTATAATCACCACTAGTTAAAGTTTTTTAAGTCGATTATTACACAGACAACCTAAATGTGAGCCACATTCTACTACTAAAAATAGGGATAAAGAATAGTAGAAATGTTGCCCAGATCACATTTTTTGAACTCAATCAAAAACAACTAAAAATAAGTATTTTAAGTAAAATTGATCTACGTCAAATTATATGTTTTCTAAACAAACTTGCAATATTTATCAGATTAAAATTCGCCAGATGACAAATTTAGAAAGAAGTTCTGGACTTTTAAGCAACATTTTGATAATTTCCTTGGCAATTTATTCATATTACTTTTTACTTGAATGATTCAAGGGTATTTCAAATGGCAACAAAAACAACACGAATTTTGACTGCACTTTGCATGGCTAGCGCCGTAATGAGTTTTTCAAATGTAGGAAATGCCGCTGAAAATAGTACGAAGAAATCATCAGAAATGCCACAGCAATGCAAGGATTTATTCAACGAAACTGAAAACCTGATTGCTGAAGCAGAAAAACAACCCGGCACACATACTCAAGTAAACAAGATTCGAAGCAAACTCAATCAAAGCAAACAGCAAATTCTTGAAATGGAATTGGCTACACAAATCAAAAGTTGCGATGTGGCATTAGCGAAACTCAACAGCATGAAACAACAGCAACAATAATCACAAGATAAAAATAAAAGGCTTATTGAAAATCAATAAGCCTTTTATTTTTTAGTCTTCTCGGGAAATTTTTTCAATGCCAAAATGGCGATAAGTTATTGAGGTTGCTATTCTTCCTCGCGGTGTTCGTTGTAAGAATCCCTGCTGAATTAAATAAGGCTCCAACACATCTTCAATGGTATCCCGCTCCTCGCCAATGGCTGCCGCTAAATTGTCTAATCCCACCGGACCACCATCAAAACGCTCTAAAACAGCCGTCAGCAACTTCCTGTCCAAATAATCAAAACCGGCATCGTCAATATCCAACATAGACAGCGCCGCTTTCGCAATGGCTTCGGTAATCACGCCGTTATTACGCACATCGGCATAATCTCGTACTCGACGTAACAAGCGATTCGCAATCCGCGGCGTTCCGCGAGAACGGCTAGCAATCTCATAGGCTGCCGAATCATCAATTTTAAGCTGCAAACAGACCGCACTTCTTGACACAATGGACGTTAAATCCGGCACGGAATAAAATTCCAAGCGTTGCACAATGCCAAAACGATCCCGCAATGGCGAGGTTAAAGAACCGGCTCGAGTTGTAGCACCGATAAGCGTAAAAGGCGGTAAATCCAATTTAATGGAACGGGCCGCCGGGCCTTCACCAATCATGATGTCCAACTGATAATCTTCCATTGCCGGATACAATACTTCTTCAATGGCGGGGGAAAGGCGATGGATTTCATCAATAAACAACACATCATGAGGCTCAAGATTTGTCAGCATGGCGGCTAAATCACCTGCCTTTTCCAAAACCGGACCGGATGTCGTGCGAATATTTACGCCCATCTCGTTGGCGACAATATTAGCCAGTGTGGTTTTTCCCAATCCCGGAGGGCCAAAAATCAACAAATGATCCAAGGCATCCTGACGTAATTGTGCAGCTTTAATGAAAATTTCCATTTGCTCACAAACTTGTGGTTGCCCCACATAATCCGCCAGCAATTTGGGACGAATGGCACGATCAATGACATCTTCGTCTAATTTTGCCGTAGCACTGATAATTCTGTCTGCTTCAATCATCTTGTCTATCTCAAATTACAACGCGGCTTTTAAAGCTTCACGAATTAACTGTTCACTGGAAA
Organism: uncultured Aggregatibacter sp.; assembly: GCA_963515835.1. Taxonomy (GTDB): domain Bacteria; phylum Pseudomonadota; class Gammaproteobacteria; order Enterobacterales; family Pasteurellaceae; genus Aggregatibacter. The sequence continues at coordinate 2,109 of CAUPZK010000046.1, read as the reverse complement.
GTTCCGGTTTAGAGACTTTTTTCACCATTTTCTCCGCATCAACCGGCTTATAACCCAAGGCGATCAATGCCGCCACAGCCTCATTAGAAGGCTCGGCGGTTACGACGGTTTCCATACTAAAACTTGGCAAATGATCTGCTTGCATAAAGAAATCGTTATTTTTCACGCCGTTAAACTTGCCTTTGAGTTCAACTAAGAGTCTTTCAGCCGTTTTTTTACCGACACCGGGAACCTTCACTAATTTTGACAATTCTTCACGTTCAATGGCATACGCAAACTCATCTACCGACATGGCAGATAAAATTGCTAACGCCAATTTAGGCCCAACGCCATTGGTTTTAATCAATTCACGAAATAAAGTGCGGTCGGTTTTTTGGGCAAATCCAAAGAGCAAATGAGCATCTTCACGCACGACCAAATGGGTAAATAAGCTAGTTTGTTTCCCCACTTCCGGAAGATGATAAAAACTTGTCATCGGCAACAACAGTTCATAGCCGACACCTTGCACATCCAACAAAATTTCCGGCGGCTGTTTTTCCATTAAAATACCGGTGAGATGACCAATCATAGCAATCCTAGTTATCTGTAAGAAATTGTGCGTAGCATAAAATAAAACTGGATAAATATCCAGTTAAATTTTTAAACGGAAACGGCCTCGACTATATCGAGTGCGTAAAAGTGCGGTCAATTTTTCCTGCGTTTCGTTTTGCCCCGCAGCATCTGCCACATGGAAAGAGTGCTGTATGGAATGAGCATGCGTAATGGCAATCGCTAAAGCATCCGCCGCATCGGCTTGTGGCTTATTGGAAAGTTTCAGAATACGGATCACCATATCCTGCACTTGAATTTTATCTGCCGAGCCAATACCCACCACCGTTTGTTTGATTAGGCGCGCCGCATATTCAAACACCGGCAAATCATGATTCACTGCCGCAACAATCGCCGTGCCACGTGCCTGCCCGAGTTTCAGGGCCGAATCCGCATTTTTTGCCATAAACACTTGTTCAATCGCAAACATATCCGGTTGAAATTGCGTGATGATTTCCGTCACACCGGCATAAATACGTTTTAAACGGGTTGGTAAATCATCTACTTGAGTGCGAATGGCGCCGCTGCCGAGGTATTCCAATTGTCGCCCGGTTTGTCGGATAACGCCATAACCGGTCACACGCGAACCGGGGTCTATGCCTAAAATAATTGTCATAATCGGGTATAAAACAAACGGCTAGAAGACCTAGCCGTTTTTATTTGACATGAAAGTTTATTGATTTGCTTTTGCGGTCGCTTTCGCGTTCACATCACAGTTTTTCACAATGATTTTGTCGGTTTTTTGGCCTTTTTGTAAAAGATTTACCGGCACGACAGAATCAAATTTATCCAAGGTTAAACCGCTGTCCACATTCCACACATAGTTGCCGGAAGTAAATGCAGTAAAATCCTTTTGAGATGCATCGCGAGTAAAGTCTTTTGCAATCACTTTATTGCCTACCATTACCATTGCCCCTGTCGGTTCTTGACCTTCGAATTGATACACGGCAGTCACGGTTTTCTTGTTGCAAGAATACACGACGGTTTTATCCGTAATCGTTGGCATAGCGCCGGCAGCTTTGGATTCCACATTGGCTGTTGCATTAGAACACGCCGCCAAAATGGCAACTGTAGCCATTGCAGAGAATACTTTAACAAATTTCATAAATGCTCCTTATAGCATTGCAGCGACTTCATCGCTAATTTCACCGTTGTGATAAACGTTTTGTACGTCATCACAGTCTTCCAACATATCAATTAAACGCAATAGTTTCGGTGCAGTTTCCGCATCCAAATCTACGGTTGTTGATGGAATCATTGTCACTTCTGCTTCTTGCACTTTAAAGCCTGCCGCTTCAATGCCATCGCGTATGGAACCTAATTCTTCCCACGCAGTATAAATTTCAAAAGAGCCATCATCTTGCGGTTGAACATCATCGGCACCGGCTTCAATCGCCGCTTCCATTAATGCATCTTCATCTGCTTGATTAACAATAATCAAGCCCTTTTTACTAAATAAATAACCAACAGAACCTTCTGTACCTAAGTTACCGCCACATTTGGTAAAACTTGGGCGAACTT
>CAUPZK010000045.1:0-4524 GCA_963515835.1 uncultured Aggregatibacter sp. | reverse complement strand
GAAAAAACGTTTCCAACCTTTAGCCTACGTGGCATTGATGATCGGACGTATTATTGGCAAAACGAGCAAGGCGAATACATTAACTGGACAGGTTGCGGCAATATGCTGAACCTCGCCAATGACATCACCCGCAAATGGGTGGTGGATTGCCTTCGTTATTGGGTAGAAGAATGCCATGTAGATGGTTTCCGTTTTGATTTAGGCACGGTGTTAGGGCGTGAGTCACCGGATTTCAATCCGCACGCCAAACTGTTTGACGATATCGCGCAAACGCCGAGTTTGCAGCAGGTGAAATTCATCAGCGAGCCTTGGGATATTGGGCATTATGGTTATCAATTAGGGCGTTTTCCCCATTATTTTGCCGAATGGAACGATCGTTTCCGTGATGATATGTGTCGTTTTTGGTTATGGAAAAGTGGGGAAGTGGGCGCATTTGCCGAACGTTTTGCCGGCTCAAGTGATCTGTTCAAGCGAGAAACGCGTTTGCCACACACCACCTTGAATTTTATTACCGCTCACGATGGTTTTACGTTGCGCGATTTGGTCAGTTATAACCATAAGCATAACGAGGCGAACGGTGAAGATAATCGCGATGGTCGCAATGAAAATTACAGTTACAACCATGGCATTGAGGGCAGTCAATTAGATCGAAATGACGAACACCAAAGTGCGGTAGAAAATCAGCGCGTTTTAGCGCAGAGCGGATTATTGGCAAGTTTGTTGTTGAGCAACGGCACGCCGATGTTGCTTGCTGGCGACGAATTCGGCAACACGCAATTTGGTAACAATAACGCCTATTGTCAGGATAATGAAATCACATGGCTGAAATGGCAGGATTTCAATCAGGAATTATTTGACTTGACCAAACAACTGATTGCAATACGCAAACAAATACAAAGTTTGCAACGGGATGTTTGGTGGTCAGATGAAAATGTCACTTGGCTCAACATTGAAGGGAAATCAATGCAAGTCGAAGATTGGCATCATCGGGAAAGCAAGGCGCTGCAAGTGGTATTAGATCAGCGATGGCTTTTCTTAATCAATGCGAAAGCAGAACCGCAGTCTTTTACATTGCCAAATACAATCAATGGCCAATGGAAAGCAAGGGCAGGAACAACAAACTTAACGATTCAACAACAGCAAGTTGAAGTGGGTGGTATGGCGTTTTGTGTGTTGGAAAATATGGATAATTAAAAAAATAACGGAGTTTATTATGAAAAACGGTCTTTCCCAACTTCCTAACAAATATGATTTAGTCAAAAATACGCTTGTGCTGATTTTAGCCGGTGGTCGTGGCTCACGCCTGCACGAATTAACGGATAAACGTGCAAAACCGGCACTGTATTTTGGGGGGAATCGCCGAATCATTGATTTTGCGTTGTCCAACTGTATTAATTCCGGCTTAAATCGTATTGGGGTTGTCACGCAATATGCTGCCCACTCTTTATTACGCCATTTACAAAAAGGGTGGTCTTTCTTGCCACAAGAAAGGGGTGAATTCATTGATATGCTCCCGGCGCGCCAACAAATTGATGATTCTACGTGGTATCGTGGCACAGCCGATGCGGTATATCAAAACATGGCGATTATTCGAGATCACTATAAACCGAAATATATTCTTATTCTTGCCGGCGACCATATTTATAAACAAGACTACAGCCAAATGTTGTTAGATCACGTCACCAGTGGGGCAAAATGTACTGTGGGTTGTATTGAAGTGCCACGCGCCGAGGCCCATGAATTTGGCGTGATGGCGGTCAACGAAAATCTGAAAGTGAAAGCATTTGTAGAAAAACCGAAAGATCCGCCTGCCATGGTGGGCAAACCGGAGACTTCATTGGCATCCATGGGGATCTATGTGTTTAATGCCGATTATCTTTATGAAATGCTAAATAAAGAAGTGAACACGCCTTGCACCTCTCATGACTTTGGTAAAGACGTATTGCCGAAATGTTTGGAAGAAGGCACGTTATACGCCCATCCGTTTAGTCGTTCCTGCATGGGACGTAACACGGAAGGCGATATTTATTGGCGCGATGTGGGGACATTAGACAGCTTCTGGCAATCGAATATCGACTTGGTGTCTGAACATCCGCAATTAGATATTTATGACCAAACTTGGCCGATTCGTGGTAACCCGGTGCAAGCCTATCCGTCTAAATTCTTTTATAAAAATGCCAATGTTAAGCCGGTGGATAACTCTCTTATTGGCGGCGGTTGTGTCATTACCGATGCCTCAATCAGCTATTCTGTGTTATTTGATCGGATTAAAATTAACGAAGGTTCTGTGATTGATCATTCTGTGATCTTGCCTGAAGTGACGATTGGCAAAAATTGCATATTGAAACATTGTATCGTGGATCGCCATTGTGTCATTCCGGACGGTATGCAAATTGGTGTGGACCGTGAATTGGACAGTAAACGTTTCCGTATCAGTTCAACCGGCAAAGTGATTTTAGTCACCCCGTCTATGTTGAAAAAATTAGAAGGACAAGATGTGTTCTCGGAAGAACATTTAGACTAACGTGAAAGTGCGGTCTGTTTTCAACACGTTTTGATTTTTACTCGCTCCTTCGGAGCCGTTGGCAAAGCAACGTTCAAAATCCTTCGGATTTTGTGACCGCACTTTTTAGTGTATAGGGCGTTTTTAATACGCCCTCATTAATCAAGGGACATGAGGAAAATAAATGAAAGTATTGCACGTTTGCTCGGAGTTATATCCTTTACTGAAAACCGGCGGATTAGCCGATGTGATGGGGGCATTGCCCTTTGCTCAAAAAGAAATTGGTATTGATGCGCGTATTTTGTTGCCGGCGTATCCGGCGATTGCGGCGGGCATTCCAAATACGTCAGTTGTTGCGGAATGGGATAATTTTGCCGGCCACATTCTTTTGCGTTATGGTGAATATCATGGCGTTGGCGTTTATCTTATTGACGCACCGCACTTGTATGGACGGGAAGGCAATCCGTATCATGATGGCTATTACAATGATTATGGCGATAACTATAAACGTTTTGCATTATTAGGCTGGGTGGGGGCGGAGTTATCCACCGGATTAGATTACTGGTGGCGCGCTGACGTGGTTCATGCCCATGACTGGCATGCCGGTTTAACCGCAGCCTATTTATTTAATAAAGGTCGTCCGGCTAAATCGGTTTTCACCATTCATAATTTGGCGTATCAAGGGCAATTTGATTATCGCCATTTAGTTGAAATCGGCTTGCCACACAGCATGTTCCATGTGAATGGCTTGGAATTGTTTGGCCAAATTTCCTATTTAAAAGCCGGGCTTTATTATTCTGATGCGGTGACTGCCGTAAGCCCGACTTATGCGAAAGAAATTACCACACCGGAATTTGCTTACGGCTTACAAGGATTGCTTTCTACTCTGGATCAAGAAGGGCGTTTGGTGGGCATTCTAAATGGGGTGGACGAAAAAATTTGGCATCCGATGAACGATCAGTATATTCAACATCATTACAAGTTGAAGTACATGGGTGGTAAGGCAAAAAATAAAGCGGATTTACAGGCTTATTTCAACCTTCCGGCGCAACCTGAGGCATTATTGTTTGTCATGGTGACCCGTTTAACAGAACAAAAAGGCGTGGATTTATTGCTAGAAAGCGCGGATGAAATTGTTAAACAGGGCGGACAGTTGGCGATTCTTGGTTCAGGCGCACCGCACTTAGAAGCCGGTATTCGTCAATTAGCGGAAACCTATCCGCAAAATATTGCCGTTAAAATTGGCTACGATGAAGCGTTGTCACATCTCATGGTTGCCGGTGGCGATGTCATTTTAGTCCCAAGCCGTTTTGAACCTTGCGGTTTAACCCAGCTTTACGGTTTAAAATACGGTACGTTACCTCTCGTTCGCGCTACCGGTGGTTTAGCGGATACCGTCGTCAATAGTACTGCAGAAAATATTCAAGCTCGAACAGCAACTGGGTTTGTTTTCTCTCATGCAACGGCCGAGGAACTCCGTAGTGCCTTGCAGGCAGCGTTTGCGTTATGGAAAAAACAACGTTTATGGACAACAGTTCGTGTAACTGCAATGGAACAAGATTTCAGTTGGCAAATCTCTGCAACCCACTACCAACATTTATATCAACGAATTTTATCTCACTCATGAAACACCTATTTTCTGCGTAAAGAAAAATAACCTTTGCGCAGAAGAGTGTTGTTTTTTTATCTTGAATGATTAAAATTCATCCGCTTTTCATTTACTGAGGATGTTTTCTTATGATAATGGATAATTTTGATTCTCCATTCCTGTACAATCGACCTGAAGTCAATGTTGATTCATTGAAAAAAACGATTGTTTATAAACTGATTTTTTTAATTGGTCGCTCTCCTAAAGAGGCGAGCCAACGAGATTGGCTCAATGCCACATTATATGCGGTGCGGGATTTCGTCACCGAAGGTTGGATCACTACCGCGCGTGAAGCCAGATCAGAAGACGCTCGTCGTGTGTATTATTTATCAATGGAATTTCTGATTGGTCGTACGTTATCCAATGCCATGAT
>CAUPZK010000044.1:0-6032 GCA_963515835.1 uncultured Aggregatibacter sp. | reverse complement strand
ATTTAAAGAAAATCAATCGACGTACGTTTGAAAGCCTGATTAAATCCGGTGCTTTTGATAAACTGGGGCCACATCGCGCGGCGCTACAACAAAATCTGGAAGATGCCTTGCGCGCCTCCGATCAACATGCCAAAGACGAAGCCTTAGGGCAGACGGATATGTTCGGCGTGTTGACGGAAACCAACGAAGAAGTGGAGCATTCTTATGCCAATATTGCGCCTTGGCCGGAAAAGGTCATCTTAGACGGTGAACGGGAAACTCTCGGATTGTATCTCAGTAGCCATCCGGTGAGTCGTTATTTGAAAGAATTGTCCCATTATAGTCCTGTTCGTCTGAAAGAACTTACCCCGAATTATCGTGGACAAATGAGCACCGCCAGCGGTTTGGTGGTGAATACTCGCATTGCCGTGACCAAGAAAGGCAACCACATCGGCATTGCCACCATTGATGATCGCTCCGGTCGTTTAGATTTAACCTTATTCGGCGAAGCGTTGGAGAAATTCGGTGAGAAACTGCAAAAAGACACGGTGATCGTGGTGTCGGGACAAGTCAGTTTTGACGATTTTTCGCAAGGTTTGCGTATGTCTGTGCGGGATTTGATGACGATTGATGAAGCGCGTGCACGTTATGCGAAAAGCCTTGCAATTTGCCTGTCTCAAGAACAGATTACACCACAATTCATTAAGCAATTTAAACGGATTTTACAGCCTTACAGTGGCAATTCCCTGCCGGTGCATATTTATTACCAAAGCCCACAAGGCAGAGCCTTGGTCAAAATGGGCGTGCAATGGTCGGTCAACCCAACCGATGAATTGTTGACGGAACTTGTGACATTGCTTGGTGAAAGTGCGGTGGAATTGGAATTTGAATAGAGAACAGAGATAAAAAGTACGGTCGGAAAAATCATTGTTTTTTCTACCGCACTTTTTGTATGAGCCGGGTTAGGCCACTTTAGCCGTGCCTAACGTCCCATCATCAATCACTTCTGTTCTCGGCGTGCCGATGATTTCCCACGCTTTTTCCCCATTTTTGAAGAAGACAAATCCACCGTTTTCCATTTTTTTCCAGACTTCGTCTTTTGTAAGCGGTACGGTGGTAATGATCGTGACTTTATCGCCTGCTTTGGCGTGTTCATTGAAGTCTATGACACCGTCATCATCAACACGTTGTGCTTTGCCAAATGGGGCTTTACGGGTGAGGTAGTGCAAATTAGTGGAACAACGGGCAATCATCCATTCGCCGTTAGACAGGATAAAGTTGAACGTACCATGCTCTGCGAGTTTGTTGCTGATATCTTGCACAGCTTGAAAAATCTGTTCTTCGTTTGGTTTTTTGCGAAAGCGATTTTTTAATTGTTCTACCATGTAACAGAAAGCAGTTTCTGAATCAGTGCTGCCGATAGGTTGACAGAAAGATTCGCTCATGTCGGGCAATTCGGTTAAGTTACCATTATGGGCAAACACCCAATTCTCTCCCCAGATCTCGCGGATAAATGGATGGGTATTTTCAAGATTTACATCGCCTTGCGTCGCTTTACGAATATGCGAAATAACGTTGAGGGATTTGATGTGATATTGTTTCACGCAATCCGCGATAGGGGAAATGTGGCCCGGTTTATTGTCGCGGAAAATGCGCACGCCTTTGCCTTCAAAAAAAGCGATACCAAATCCGTCAGAATGGGAATCAGTAAGTCCGGCACGATGACGAAATCCTTCAAATGAAAACACAATATCCGTCGGCGTATTGCAGTTCATTCCCAATAATTGGCACATAAATTTGTTTTAACCCTTGTGTAGAATAACCATAGAATAAGTGCAGATTTAACACCATAACTCCGCTAATTTCAATATTCCACCGACCTCATTTTTAGAACAAAATGTGCTGTCTCATAACAAAATTAGCTTAAAAAATACCGCACTTTTTGTTGCTCTCAAAAGTGCGGTCGTTTTTCGAGGTGTTTTTTTGTGTCGATTAATACACGCCTTGTGCCAACATGGCATCTGCTACTTTAACGAAACCGGCGACGTTCGCACCCACCACATAGTTGATATTACCTTGCGCATCGCTACCGTATTTTTTGCAGTTAGCATGAATGTCTAACATAATGCGGTGCAATTTTGCATCGACTTCTTCTCTTGTCCAACTTAAGCGTTGTGCGTTTTGCGACATTTCCAAACCGGAAGTGGCGACGCCACCGGCATTTGCTGCTTTGCCCGGTCCGAAGAGTACGCCGGCGTCAATAAAGGCATTGGTGGCGTCAATGGTCGTTGGCATATTGGCACCTTCTGCCACCACTTGCACGCCATTGGCAATTAAGGCTTGTGCATCGCTTAATGCCAATTCGTTTTGGGTGGCACATGGGAGCGCAATATCCACTTTTAAATGCCATGGGCGCGCGCCGGCAACATATTTCAAACCAAAGAGATCGGCATAATCTTTTACACGACCGCGTTTGACATTTTTGATGTCCATTAACGCGGCTAATTTTTCTTGAGTGAAACCTTCTTCATCCACAACGGTGCCGGATGAGTCGGAACAACTAATGACTTTTGCACCTAGTTGCAGGGCTTTTTCAATCGCATATTGTGCCACGTTGCCGGAGCCGGAAACCGCAACGGTTTTGCCTTTCAAATCTTGCCCCTTTTCTGCCAGCATGGCTTGGACGAAATAGACTAAACCATAACCGGTAGCTTCCGGACGAATTAAGCTACCGCCGAAACTCAAGCCTTTGCCGGTAAAGACACAGCCGGTTTGATTGGAGAGTTTTTTCATCATGCCGGTTAAATAACCCACTTCACGGGCACCGACACCAATATCACCTGCCGGCACATCTGTGTCCGGGCCGATGTGGCGATAAAGTTCGGTCATTAAGGCTTGGCAGAAGCGCATGACTTCCGCATCGCTTTTGCCTTTCGGATCAAAGTCAGAACCGCCTTTGGCGCCACCCATTGGCAATGTAGTTAAGGCATTTTTAAAGATTTGCTCAAAACCTAAGAATTTTAAAATGGATTGGTTGACGGACGGGTGAAAACGCATACCACCTTTGAAAGGGCCGATGGCGCTGTTGAATTGAATGCGGAAAGCGCGGTTGACTTGTACTTGGTCTTTGTCATCTGTCCATGCGACCCTAAATTGGATGGCTCGTTCAGGCTCAACTAAACGCTCCAACAACGCTTCAGCACGGTATTTGGGGTTTTTCTCAAGGAATGGCCAAATAGACGTAAAGACTTCACGTACTGCTTGTAAAAATTCCGGTTGGTTTCTGTCACGTTGTTCGACTTTTGCTAAGAATTCTTCGAGGGAAGCAACTGCGTGAGACATAAGAATTTCTCCTGTGGATAGTATGTTGGTGTTTGCTTTATTTATTTTCACTTGGCTATATTGCTAAGTCAGAATTACTATGCAATAGGGAATCATATGTTTTCAAATATTTTTACGAAAAAACAATTAAATTATTTTATGTTTTTAACTTATTTTGTTTTTTATTTAAAAAATGAGTTTATTTATTAGATTGGATTTATTTTTAGAGGGTGAAAACAAAAGTGCGGTCATAAAAATAAACTTTTTTATGACCGCACTTTAGAAGAGGTGTTAGGCGAATCTTGTTTTTGCTTCTGCAATGGCTTCCGCGATACGTAACGGTGATACCCCGCCTTTGGCGGCGCGTTTATCTAAGCAAGATTGTAAGGAAAGAATGTCGTATACATCGTCCGACACTTTTTCACAGAATTGACGAAATTCAGGAATCGTCAATTCTTCTAAGGCTTTGTGTTGCTTGATAGCATATACCACAGTTTCGCCCACAATATGATGGGAATCGCGGAATGGAACGCCTTTGGCAACCAAATAATCGGCTAATTCCGTGGCATTGGAGTAGCCTTTGAGGGCAGATTCACGGGTGCGCTCTACGTTCACTTTGATGTCGTCTAACACCAATGACGCCATGTCTAAACAATCTTGCCAAGTGTCTAATGCATCGAAAATCCCTTCTTTGTCTTCCTGCATATCTTTGTTATACGCCAACGGTAAACCTTTTAAGGTCATTAACATGCCATTTAATGCACCGATGACACGACCCGCTTTACCGCGAATCAATTCGCAAGCATCAGGATTTTTCTTCTGTGGCATAAGGGAAGAGCCGGATGTCACGCGATCGGAGAGTTCCACAAAGTTAGATTCGCCGCTGTTGAAAATAATCATATCTTCAGCGAAACGGGATAAATGCACCATGCTCAGCGAGGCAGCTGAAAGTAGTTCAACAATATGATCGCGGTCGGATACGCTGTCCAAACTGTTACGGGTAGCAAAGGCGAAATCGAGATCTTTGGCGAGCTGTTCGCGATCGATAGGATATGCCGTGCCGGCAAGAGCTCCACTGCCTAGCGGGCAGCTGTTCATGCGGCGGTAAGCATCGGCTAAACGGGAATAATCGCGATCCAACATTTCAACATAGGCCATGCACCAATGGGCAAAGGTAATCGGTTGGGCTCGTTGCAAGTGCGTGTAGCCCGGCATCACGGCGTCTTGGTTATTTTCTGCGGTGAGCACCAATTTGCGTTGTAATTCGCGAAGGGAATGTTGCAATTCGGCCACTCGTTCTTTACACCACATTTTGATGTCGAGCGCCACTTGGTCGTTACGGCTGCGACCGGTGTGCAGTTTTTTACCCAAATTGCCCACTTTGTTGATAAGTTTACTTTCCACCCAACTGTGAATATCTTCCGCATCATCTTGTAAAATCGCTTGCGGATTTGACCGCACTTCAATCAATAATTCGTTTAGCGCTTGTTCTAATTGTTGCTGTTCTTGTGCGCTTAAAATATTGACGGAAACCAAGGCTTTCGACCAGCCGATAGAGCCTTCGATATCTTGTTCGGCAAGGCGATAGTCAAAGCGTAATGAATCGTTAAAATTTTTAAAACGCTTGTCCGCCGCCTGCGTAAAGCGTCCACCCCAAAGTGCCATAGAATCCTCTGATTTGTGATTGATGTCATTGGTTAAAAAATATATCACAGAAACAAAAAAGGCGATCAACAAAAAATTTGCTTTTTGTGACCGCACTTTTTGTGTCATTGACCGTTATTTTAATAAATCTTCGTTTTTAGCGTGGATCCACTTGCCACGTTTTTTATCCATATATTGGAAATACTCATTAGCGAACGTGCCTTGAGCGCAAGTAAATTTATCGCGGCGCGTATTTACCTCTTTATTTTCTAAGGCTTTGTTTAACGTTTCCGGGCCGGTAAGAACAAATACGCCACCGTCAACGCGACGATTTTCAATGTTGTCCACAATAATATCCAACGTTTCCTTTAAAAATGGGTTACCTTTGCGGCTGGCTAAGAAAAAGTTGGTGTAACGCCCGCGACGGGTGATGAGGACTTCATCATCTTCCGGATCAATCATCGTATCTAAGCAGCCGACAAGATGACCATCAATATCCATATAAATGCCGCCGTCTTGGTAGAGTGTGAATAAGCGCCAAAAATCTGCTTGTGCGGCACCGTCTGTAAGTTGGCTATAAGCAGCAAACGTGCGTGAGTCGGCATATTTTTCAATATAGTCGCTACGCGCTTCAGTACTGACATAGCGATAATCGTAACTTAACGAAAATAAGCGGTTGACCAAATAGTTGCAGTAAATTGGCAACGTCACTTTATTGCTGTAGTTGGTTTGCCAAATCACGCGATTAATTTTGCTTGGTTTGCCGGATTGGCGTTTCGCCGGACTGAATTCGGGGATCGTAAAGCGTTTTTTCGGAAAAAGCGCATGGAAAGGGTAGCTTAGGATTTTGACAATGTTCCCGATTAAACGTAATAGGCCGTTTGAAATTAAAAGTGCGGTCTGATTTTTTATTGTTTTTTGCATTAAATGAATCCGTTTATTCTGTTGAAAAACAGGCTGTACTTTATCACTTTACGCCAAAAGAATAAACGTCAGGAACGCTTTGAAAGAGAAAACATTACATGGAAAGTAGAGTGGTGGGCGATACCGGTCTCGAACCAGTGACCCCCTCCTTGTAAGGGAGGTGC
>CAUPZK010000043.1:0-7214 GCA_963515835.1 uncultured Aggregatibacter sp. | reverse complement strand
GCTCATCAAGAGGAACATTATTTGATCGTCATCAAGAATATCCCTATTTTTTATCAGAATATAAACAGTAACCCTTTGTTTTTGTTATTAATTGAGATGCATTCTCATTTATTGAGTTGTGAATTGTTTTAATTATAAGTGGTGTTTGATTGGTTGAGAGTTGGAGGGAAAAAGTTTACTTAATAAAAGAAAAAGGTGCACATTGGACGTTGTGCACCATATTTATTGTGAGGTTTTGTGACGCTATAAAATCTTTGTAAAAACCGACCGCACTTTTTCAGCGTCTTTCACACCGGGGGCGCTTTCCACACCGGAATTCAGATCCACACCGACACAATGTTGTGCTAATGCCGCATTAATATTGTTTGGATTAATACCGCCTGCCAACAGGATTTTATGTTTTAGTTGCGCCGGAATCAATGACCAATTGAAAGTCTCACCCGTACCGCCTTGTTGTGCGCCTGACTTGCTATCGAAAACAAAACGATCAATCTCAGAAACGTCGTCAAAAACCACCGCACTTTGATGAGTTACATCCACGGAGATGGCTTTCCAAATGCGAATGCTTTCAGGTAATTCGGTGCGAAGTGCGGTGATAAATTCCGGCGTTTCATCACCGTGCAACTGAACGGCGTAGAGCTGTAATTGCTGTGCGATTTTCACGATAAAATCAATGTCTTGATTTTGAAACACGCCCACAAAACGAAGTGGCGCGGCGGTTACCAATTCTTGAGCTTGGCGTAAACTGACACAACGTTTGGAGTTTTCCACAAAAATCAGCCCGCCGTATAATGCGCCGCTTTCGTAAACGGTTTTTACGTCTTGCGCACGGGTTAAACCGCACACTTTGTTTTCGCCGAAAATAACTTCACGCACGGCGTTGTTTAAATTGGGACTGCCCATTAAACTGCTGCCAATTAAGAAACCGTGGGCAACGTGTTGCAATTCGCGTACTTGCTGATGATGGTAAATGCCTGATTCACTGATGATTCGTACGTCGGCAGGAATGCGGTCGGCATATCGGCGGGTTAATGCTACTACGCGGTTTAAATCTACGCTTAAATCGTGCAAATTACGATTATTTACGCCGATAATTTTTGCCCCTAACGCCAAGGCGCGTTCAAATTCTTCTTCGTTGCTGGTTTCGGTCAATACGCCCATGCCGAGAGAATGCGCCAAATCCGCCAAGATACGATAGGTCTCATCGTTCACCACGGAAAGCATAAGTAAAATGGCATCCGCTTGGTGGTAACGCGCCAAATAAACCTGATATTCACTGATCATAAAGTCTTTGCACAACACCGGCTGTGTGACAACGTCGCGAACTTGTTTGATGTAGGCAAAATCACCCTGGAAGTATTTTTCATCCGTTAGCACAGAAATTGCATTGGCATAGTTTTTATAGATCTGCGCAATTTCTGTCGGTTTAAATTCGCTACGAATCAATCCTTTGGACGGTGAGGCTTTTTTACATTCTAAAATGTACGCCGGTTTTTGGTGAGTGCCTTTTGCTAACGCATCATAAAAAGCGCGGTCGGATTTTTGAATGTTTTTTTCAAATTCACTTAATGGAAATTCCGCTTCTTTGTTTTTTACCCATTCGGCTTTGTCGAGCACGATTTTTTGTAACACCGTGGCGGTTTCAAGGGGTTTAGAAAAGTCTTGTGTGATCATGTTTATGTCTTATTTTTGAAAACGGGTCTTTAAATTAATAAGTTGTTAATTTCTGTAAGGTTTCAAATGGTTTGCCTTGTGTAATCACATCCAATACCCGTTGTGCATTATCTTTAATGTCTTCTTGTCCGAACAATTTCAGTAAGAGGGCGGTGTTCATGGCCACGGCTTGATGGTGTTCCGCTTTGCCTTTGCCTTGTAAGAGTGCGGTAATCATTTGCGCATTTTCTGTCGGTTCGCCACCGCGCAAACTTTCCAATGGTTTGACTTGGAAGCCAAAATCCTGTGGCGTTAAGGTGTAACGTTCAATCTCGCCGCTACGCACTTCTGCGACTTCTGTCGCACCATGAATTGCCACTTCGTCTAAGCCACTGCCGTGCACGATAATGGTGTGTTCGTGCCCTAATTGGGCAACGGTTTTAGCGTAAATATCAATCAGTTCGGGAGAATAAACGCCAAGCAGTTGACGTTTCGGACGTGCCGGATTAATCAATGGACCTAGAATATTAAAGAGCGTACGGGTTTTTAAGGCTTGGCGTACCGGCACCACATATTTGAAGCCCGGGTGATATTGCTGTGCGAACAGAAAACAGATGCCAATGTCATCCAATGCTTGACGGGCTTGTTCTGGTGACATCGCGATATTGACACCCAAGGCGGTTAATAAATCGCTTGAACCGGTTTTGCTGGAAACGCTACGGTTGCCATGTTTCGCTACTTTGGCACCACAAGCGGCTGCGACAATAGCGGACGCCGTAGAAATATTGATGGTATTGGCGCCGTCACCGCCCGTGCCGACAATATCGGCGAAAGGGTAATCCGGTGTTGGAAACGGTTTGGCATTTTTAATGGCGGCTAATACAGCACCGTTGACTTCATCGATGGTTTCGCCACGCACTTTGAGTGCCACTAACATGGCGGAGATTTGTTCGTTGCTTAATTCACCCAACATGATGGCATTAAATAAGGCTTCGCTTTCTGCAGTGGTTAAGGTTTGTGCGCTATAAAGTTTTTCTAAGAGAGCTTGGAGAGCTTGGTTTTCCATTATCGTTGTCCTTATTTATGAATATCATAATCCAAATCGCGCGCTTCATCGCCGGTCATGCCGCGGAAGCCCCAACAATGCGCCGGCTGTTCTTTGATGGTAATTTCCACGTCAAACGGGCTAATGCCTAATTTATATTCAAATTCACTGAACAACATTTTAATTAAACGTTTTTTGGTTTGTTCTAAACGACCTTGCATTAAATTGATTTCAATCACCATGTAATTGTCGCTACGGTTTGCCGTGTGCGGATAATAAAAATCGTCATCTTCAAGGCAAATAAAACGTAACGCATGCTTGCCTTTGGCAACATCTAAACCCAGCTCCAAGCAGTTATAAATCACGTCTGCGACAGCCGATTTACGAGGGGAAAGGGTACGTTTTAAACCATATACTGTGATCATGTTTTGTCCTTTTCTATTTAAAATCTTTCTCTTTGCTAAAGAGGGGAAGTAGTACATTAATTCCGTTTCAACAACCATTCCACCGATTGCGCCAATAGCTGTGCTCCTTGCACCGTTAAAATAGACTCGGGGTGAAATTGGAAGCTGCAAATCGGCAAAGTGCGGTGGCGAATTGCCATATTAATGCCATGATAAGAGGCGTTCGGAATCAATTCATCGGGTAAATTAATGCCCATGAGAGAATGATACCGCGCGACCGGCATCGGGTTGGTCAAACCTTTGAACATGGCTTCATTGTCGTGTTCAATGCGGGACACTTTACCGTGCAAAATTTCACCTGCATGAACGACTTTGCCGCCGAAGGCTTCAATTAACGCTTGATGCCCCAAACAAATGCCCAACATCGGTACTTTGCCGATTAAGCGTTTAATCAACGGAATCATGTTTCCTGCTTCATTCGGCGTGCCAGGCCCGGGGGAAAGGGCAAGAATCGTATCCGGCTGCGCCAAGGCGTTTTTTTCTAAAATCGCTAAATCACAATCATTGCGGTAAATATTGACCTGATGCCCTAATCCGCGAAATTGATCCACCAAATTGTAAGTAAAGGAATCAAAGTTATCTAAAAATAAAATGGTTGCCATGATGTTACTCCTATTGATTCGCTTTCTTATTGGTTTGTACGATGGCATTGATGACCGCGCGGGCTTTGTGACGGGTTTCATCGGACTCCATTTGCAGGTCGGAATCCAACACCGTGCCACAACCGGCTTGCACATGGGCAATGCCGTTTTGCACGAAGGCAGAGCGAATCACAATACAGGTGTCAAAATTACCATCAGATTGTAAATAGCCTACGGCACCGCCGTAACTGTGGCGTTTTTGTTGTTCAAATTGATAAATTAACTGCATGGCTTTAATTTTCGGCGCGCCGGTTAGCGTACCCATGTTCATGCAGGCTTGGTAAGCGTGTAACGCATCTAGTTCAGGGCGAAGTTTACCTACAACACGAGAAACAAGGTGCATAATGTGCGAATAACGATCCACCTGCATTAAATCTTTCACATGACGGGTTTTACTTTCGCACACACGGGCAATGTCGTTACGGGCTAAATCCACTAGCATCAAATGTTCCGCCTGTTCTTTATGATCCAAACGCAATTCCAGTTCCAAACGGGAATCTAATTCGGGATCGATATTGCCGTCAGTATCAAAACCGCGCGGACGGGATCCTGCAATCGGGTAGATCTCCAATTGACGGGTAGTTTGCGAATATTTCAAGGCACTTTCCGGTGAAGCACCGAATAGAGTGAAATCTTCGTCCTGAATAAAAAACATATACGGGCTTGGGTTGTTTTGTTTTAACTGACGATAAGTCGCCAACGTGTTCGGGCATTCTAGAGAGAAACGACGGGACGGCACAATTTGGAACACGTCGCCGCAGTAAATATGTTGCTTCAGGCGTTCAATAATTTTCTTGAATTTATCATCATCTAAATTAATGGCAACCTCGGTAGAAGCCAGTTTGAGGCTTAAGTGCGGTCGAATTTCCAAGAGTTTTTTGGCAATGTCTTGGGCATTCTGTTGCAATGTCGCCAACGCATTTTGTGCAAAACAAAAGGTTTGTAATTCCGCTTGTTGCAATTGATGGTCGATCACCAGTAATTGTTCCGCCAAATAAAAGCAATAATCAGGGCAGGTAATGCCATCATCTTGCAAGGTGATATTTTCCATCGGAATGAAATTTGCCACCAAGTCATAGGCAAATAGCCCACCTAAAAAAACCGGCAACGAGCTTGCCTGATAAAGTTCGGTGAAACAACGCAACCCGTCGAAAATGCCGTGTGCCAATAATTTGCTGTCTTCGTCCGCATTATTGTCGGCGGGTTTGAATGCTACTTGCAGTTCGGTGCTTGTTTGGGATGTTACGTTTACCTGTGCCGAAAGCTTTTGCGCAATTAACGGTAACACGTTGGCACCGTTGTCGGTCAATGCATGAAAAGTGACGGTTTGTCCCAAACAGGAAATTTTCATGGCCGCGTTAACGAGTAATAAACTTTTCAGACTGTTTTTGCTGGAAATTTCGGCAGATTCTAACAGTAGGGTGTTCGGTTTGTTTTCACATAAGGTGGCGAAAATGGCGGTAGGGTCGCTGTGATAAGGTACGTTTTGCGTAAAAGTTTGAATAAAAGCAGATGACATTCTCATTTCCTTAAAACATAAAATAAAGTTGCACTATTAAACTAGTGCAAGTAATTAAAGTCAAGAAAAAATAAAAAATTTTGTTTGAGAAGAGTGATAACAATGAGAGAAAAGTAGAGCGGGCTTTACCCGCTTACTGTATGAGTTAAAAGTGCGGTCATTTTTTACCGCGTTTTTACTGCGCCATTTTTTTTGCGGTCTTTAAAAATCCTTGCGCTGAATTGTAAATTTCGGCTTTGCCTTGGGCGTTTAGAATCATATCGGACATTTCACGGAAGGCGCCTTTGCCACCGCCTAAGCCTAGGGTGTAATCGGCGCAGTTTTTGACATATTCCGGCGCATCGGCAACCGCGAAGGAAAGTCCACAAACAGCGAAAGCGGGGAGATCAACGCTGTCATCGCCAATGTAAGCCGTTTGCTGAGGCTCAACACCGGCTTGGCGGCATAATTCAAAACAGGCGCTTTCTTTTTCCAGCTTGCCTAAAAAGGCGAGTTTAATGCCTAAATCGGCAATGCGTTTGCGCAAAATTGCCGAATCACGTCCGGATAATACAGCGACCTGAATGCCGGCTTCCATCAACATCCGAATGCCTAAACCATCGCGCACATGAAAGCTTTTGAGCGCTTCGCCGTTCGCATCGTAGTGCAGTAAACCGTCCGTTAATACGCCGTCCACATCGGTGATAACGAATTTCACCTGTTTTAATTTTTCTTGTAATTCTGTTGTCATTAGCTTGAGAACTCCACTAAACCGACCACATTTTGTGCATCATCCACCACAACTAAAGAGTGAATTTTGTGTGCTTTCATGTAATTTTCCGCTTCGGATAAATAGGTATCCTGATGAATAGTTTTCGGATGAGAAGTCATCAATTCCTGTGCGGTTTTGCTCAGTGTGTTAGCACCGTTGGCCGTTAATGCACGGCGAATATCGCCATCGGTGATGATGCCGCGTAATTGCTGTTGCTCCATGACTAACGCTACGCCCATACGACCTTCATTCATAATGGTTAAGCAATCAGTGAATGAGGTATTCAACGTAGCGATCGGTAAGCGGGTTTGCATTTGATCTTTGACACGGCATAACAAACGGCGACCTAAGCTTCCGCCCGGATGGAATTTCGCAAAATCTTCCGGTTGGAAATCACGGGCGCGCATTAAACAAACGGCTAACGCATCGCCTAATGCCATGGTCACAACCACGGAAGTCGTCGGTGCAAGATTATTCGGGCAGACTTCCCGTTCTACGCGAATGTCCAACACATAATCTGCATGGCGCGCTAAAGTAGAATTTTTATTGGACGTGAGCGCAATGATTTTGTTGCCGAAGTTTTTTAGGCTTGGAATGAGTTTGTTGACATCATCGGTTTCGCCGCTGTAGGAAATGAGCATCACCACATCAATAGGTTTCAGCATGCCTAAATCACCGTGAAAGGCTTCTGTGGGGTGTAGGAAAAAACTCGGTGTGCCGGTGGAAGCAAAGGTGGCGACCATTTTTTTGCCCACTAAACCGGATTTGCCGATACCGCCGATCACTAAGCGTCCTTTGCAATTTAAAATTAAATCAACAACCTCCGTGAAGGTGCAGTCTAATTTTTCGCTGAGTTGTCCGAGGGCTTTTTCTTCAACGCCCAGGGTTTCTCGGGCAATCTGTAAATAATTCATTGAAGTTTCCTTATGTGGCACAAAAGTGCGGTGTTTTTTTATGGCGTTCATTCTAGCCCAACTTTTTATGTAACACTATATTTCAGCTTGAATTTACGCTATACTTCGCGCCTGAGTTGGTCAGGCAATCGCCGGTCTATTGAAGCCCTCAAATTCGCGCAAGTGTAACCTAGGGGACAAGTAGGCGGGAGGAAAGTCCGGGCTACACAGGGCAGAGTGCCGGATAA
>CAUPZK010000042.1:0-7997 GCA_963515835.1 uncultured Aggregatibacter sp. | reverse complement strand
CCACAGCAACGAAAATAATGCTGCGTAATAAACGGTTGCGCAGTTCTACCAGATGAGTGATGAGGGGTTGAGTATCGTCAACGCTGGTCATAAATTATCCTAATTGAGGGTTACGCCCTAGCTTTTATTTGAGGATTGTTCGGTTTTCTCCGAATGGGCATTTTCTGAATTGGCCGGCAAAGGATTATCCGGATCGTATTGATTGATGTAATAAGCCAGTTTGTCATCTAGCTCAATTTCTTCTTGCTCCGCCTGTTCTGCCGGCGAAAGTGCGGTCGTATTTCGCGACATTTCTGCAACGGCTAAGGCTTCTGTATTTTGTTCGGAAAAATCTTCAACATCAAGAATGTCATAGTTAGCCATTGGGTTGCGATCATTTGAACCGGGATGAATATTGTCATTTTCATCCGAATTTTCTACCGCACTTTTCATTTCCTTAATTTGATCTTGCAACGTAGTATTACTTTGTGCTGCTTTTTGTTCCAAATCGGCACGCAACTTATCCGCAGAGGCTTTTAATTCCTCAACGGTTTTGCCCAATTCGGGAGACAGCGCCTTAAGATTCAAGCTTTCCGCTTTCTTAATGCTGTCTTGCAACTCTTGCAATTTTAATTCTTGTTTTAGCTCATTTTGTACATTCGCCGCCAAGCCACGAACAGTTCGCACCCAAGACATGACCGTGCGAATGGCTACCGGTAAACGTTGTGGGCCTAGTACCACTAAGCCCACAATACAAACTAAGACAACCTCAGAAAAACCAATATCAAACACGGATTATGCCTGTTCTTTTTCTTTGCTTTTTTCTTGTTCCGGTTGTGCCTTTTGCTTTTGTTCCACTTTATCGAAACTTGCATCAGCCGGTTTGGCTTCTTCATTCATGGCTTTTTTAAAGCCTTTTACAGACTCGCCCAAATCCGTACCTAACGTACGCAATTTCTTCGTACCGAATAACAATACAATGATTAAAACCAAAATAGCCAATTGCCAAATGCTAATGCCACCCATAAAAACCTCATTGATATGCGTTAAGAGATGAAATTTATCTGTTAAAAACGTGCAGAACTATACTCGTTTTACCCGTGTTGAACAATAGCCAAGCCGGATTATTTTCGTATTTATTGACGTTGCTTACCTTGCTTCTTTGCATTTTAACTTAGCATCGCATAGCAACTCACTTCCTTCTAACCCTTAAACTAAGCCTTAAATAACTCCCTTGAAGTCAAACTGTCGCGCTCATTTTATACCGCGATAACACACTCAAAAGAATGCTGCCAAATGACGCAAATTAGGCAGCATTCCAGGAGTTGACTAGTTAGCCTTATCGTCAATTAACACGGTTTCTAACGCCACTTTGATCATTTCATTAAACGTCAACTGACGCTCTTCCGCACTGGTTTGTTCATGAGTACGAATATGGTCGGATACGGTACAGATAGTCAATGCGCGCGCACCGTATTCTGCTGCCACGCCATAAATACCGGCAGCTTCCATTTCTACGCCTAGAATGCCGTATTTTTCCATCACGTCAAACATGGCGACATCCGGAGTATAGAATAAATCCGCAGAAAATAAATTACCGACACGAACCTTAACATCTAATGCCTTCGCTGCCTGTACCGCCGCTTGCGTTAGACCGAAATCGGCAATCGCTGCAAAATCGTTGTCTTTAAAACGAATACGATTGACTTTGGAATCGGTACACGCACCAAGACCGATAACCACATCACGCACTTTTACATCCATGCGGACGGCACCACAAGAGCCGACACGAATCAGTTTTTTCACACCGTATTCCGTAATGAGTTCTTTCGCGTAAATGGAACAGGAAGGGATCCCCATACCATGTGCCATCACAGAAATTCGGCGACCTTTATAGGTGCCGGTAAAGCCCAACATATTGCGAACATTGGTCACTTCTTGCACGTTTTCTAAGAAAGTTTCTGCGATATACTTCGCACGAAGCGGATCGCCCGGCATTAATACGGCATCGGCAAATGCACCGGCTGGCGCGTTAATATGTGGAGTCATAGTCTTTTCCTCTTTATTGACATGGTGAACTAAAATTAGCGCAAACGTTTTCGTTGCCTATAAACGACAACACCACGAACGTGGTCGTGGTGTCATCATAAAAAACGTGGTGGAATCATACCGCACTTTATAGCACAGCACCACTCAAACCGATAAATAATCCGGCAATCGTTGCACTCATTAAGTTAGATAATGAACCGGCAAGCACCGCTTTTAAACCTAAACGCGCAACATCACCGCGACGATTTGGTGCCATACCGCCTAAGCCGCCGATTAAGATTGCAATGGAGCTGAAGTTAGCGAAACCACAAAGAGCAAAGGTAATAATTGCTTTGGTTTTATCACTTAGCACAACAGCAGAATCCGGTTGTAAATATTTAGCAAATTCTAAATACCCCACAAATTCGTTCACCGCTAATTTTAAACCAATCATTTGGCCGGCAATGGCAGATTCTTCCCAAGAAATCCCGATTAAGTATGCTAATGGTTTGAAAATCCAACCTAAAATCACTTGTAAAGTTAAGTTTGGTTCACCAACAATGCCACCCAAACTACTTAAAATCCAGTTGATTAAGGCAATCACAGAAACAAACGCAATTAACATCGCGCCTACATTCAGTGCCAAGTGCATACCGTCACGCGCACCATTTGCTAAGGCTTCAATCGCGTTGGACGGTTTTTCCACATCAGCTCCCTCTTTTAACATATCATCGGTTTTTTCCGTTTGTGGAAACATGATTTTAGCGAACAATAAACCACCCGGCGCGGCCATAAAAGAAGCGGCGATTAAATAAGTTAACGGCACGCCCATTCCGGCATAACCTGCCATCACAGAACCGGCGATAGAAGCCACGCCACCCACCATCACAGCGAATAATTCAGATTGGGTCATACGGCCAATAAAGGGTTTAACAATTAACGGCGCTTCCGTTTGCCCCACGAAAATGTTTGCTGCTGCAGACATGGATTCCGCTTTTGAAGTACCTAATAATTTTTGTAACCCACCACCGATAAGTTTGATAATCCATTGCATCACCCCGATGTAATAAAGCAAGGAAATGAGTGCGGAGAAAAAGATAATCACCGGTAATACTTTAATGGCGAAGATAAAACCGAAACTTTGGCTTGGGTCAGTCAATCCACCAAAAACAAAGCTAATCCCTTCATTACCAAAACCGATAACTTTACCGATAAAATCGGATGCCGCTTGTAATGCGTGACGGCCGGCCGGCACATAAAGCACGAAAGCACCGATAGCGATTTGAATGGCCAGTGCGCCAAACACAGTACGTAAATTGATCGCTTTGCGATTGTTAGAGAATAAAACGGCAATCCCTAACAGCACAAAAATACCGATAATGCTGATTAAAATGTCCATAGATACCTCAAAGGATGTAAATAAAAATTTGGCGTATTCTACTTGTTTTTGTGGCGAAGAGGGAGTGATTTTTTCAAGAATAAAAAAATCCCGAGGATTTCGGGATTTTTTAATGCTTAGCATCGTAACGAGCAACGTGTTGCACGAAATTGAGAATGTCCGAAAGGGGTAAATAACGTTCCGTGCGTGGTTTGGTCGCGCAACAAGTTGCACGCTACGCACGAAATCGTGAATTACGCATCGGGGTTCATCATTCGTGCAACAAGTTGCACGCTACAAAGGGGTAAATAATCCTCTTATATGTTGAATTTCGGTTGTCAGCCTTGTTCATTATATCGAGAGGATTTTTTAATGCTTAACGCTGAATCAAATAACGTAATTTTGTGCCATCTTGTTCCACGCTTAATAAGGTATAACCGTGGTTTTTAGTATCCACCGGAATGTTGTTGATGGATTGTGCGCAGTCGCTGAGTAATTCCAGAATTTCGCCTTCCTTTAATTCCGGCATGGTTTCTAACATAACAATAGCCGGATACGGACAAGGTTCGCCCACGGTATCGATGGTGTAATCCGGCACGATGTCTTTTGGATCTTTATCTAATTTGTGCACAACGGTAAATGCCATAATGTGTTTTCCTTCTGTGAAATAAAAATAACGTCAAATCAAACCGCACTTTTACGCCTGTGCGAGAGCGGCGATTTTGGCTTTTGCTTTGGCAAGAAAGCGTTTTTCCCACCAGACGACAGCGATTAAGCAGACGATCAATAAACCGTAGTTCACCAATAATCCGCCGACCGGACCAAATTCTTTCAGTAAGTTAAGTTTTTCGTAGTCAAGCGCCAATGCCGGTGCCAAATCATCCCAAGCGTAGGCGAGATAGGTAGAACCGATAACATTGCCGATCCCCACCCACATAAAATGTACTTGGCCTTCCATCGCACGGTACATCCAACCGGTTTCGCAACCGCCGGCTAATACAATGCCGAAACCGAACAATAAACCGCCGATAATCGCATTCGGACCTGCCCACATGATTTTTGCCGGAACGCCTAATTGAATGTAGCTGAAGACACCGATAGTACCGGCAAGAATGCCGAAAATAATGGCTTTTGCCATGTAAGCGCGACCGGTCACCCAAAGATCACGGAACGCGGAAGTGAAGCAGATTTGCGCACGTTCGATAAGTAAACCGAATGCTAAACCACACAACATGGCAAAACCGAGTTTGATGGATTGGGTCATTACATAAAGAGAGGCAATAAAGTAAGCGAAGAACACGACCATACCGATCCAAAAACGGCGTTGTGCTCTTTTCGGATCTGTTTCTTGTAATTTTGCGGCGCCTTTTTTCAATTCCAATTTCACGCGGAACATCGGTAATAAGGTGACTTTCACACCAACGTAAGTCCCAAGTGCTGTGGCAATGGTAAAAAACCAAGCGTGTACGGAAAATTGTGGAATACCGGTAAATAACGAGGCAAGGTTACAGCCCATCGCCAAACGTGCGCCGAAACCGGCAATGGCACCGCCGATTAAGGCTTGTACAATACGACGCTTATGTGGCTGGTTACGCCATTTCACGTTGTTTGCCCACAAGGCTGCGGAGATACAACCGGCAAACATGCCTAAGATCATCACGCCATCAACGCGGGTGAGAATTGTGCCTTGCATACCGATGATTTTGTAGTAGCTCCAATCGGACACATCAACGCCCAAAGTTTGTAGTGCATGGCCACCCCAACGGGTAAACTCGCCGGTGACCGCCCAATACGTGCCGGTAACGCCGAAATAATAGGCCGAGATTAAACCGGCAGCGATAACGGCGATAACGGGATTCCAATATTTAATCAAATATTGTTGTTTGAACTGTTGTAAAACTTCGTTCATTTTTTATCCTATTAAGGTGAATGAAAGTATTACAAGGAAGGTATAACAATGAGAAAAGGCTCAAAAGAAGGGCTTTGTCATTTCCTATACACAAACTTGCGATATAAATGAAATTACAAATTAGATTTGCGGGCGTTAGTTTAATGAATAAAATCATGAAAGGCAATCGTTTGCCTGTTTTTTAAACATTTTTAGGTATGTCACCTTACTTTTAATCTTCTCAATGATTCGGCTGAATCCTTATTGCTTGTGTGATGTAAATAAATATAATTCGTCGCGTATTTATTACCAAAAGGAAATTCTATGAAAAAAGTCATTTGTTCATTATTCGCGCTTTCTGCATTAAGCACTGCGGTGGCACAAGAAGTCAATATCAAAATTCTTGGAACCTCTGATGTACACGGTCGTATTGTGCCTTGGAGTTATGGTGCGGATGTCGCTGACAAATCCGGTTCTTATGCACAAATTGCCACTTATGTGAACGACGTTCGTAAATAACATAAAAATGTGGTGTTGGTCGATGTTGGGGATGCCATTCAAGACAACCAAATTGATGTTTTCGCTAAAACGAAAAAATACTACAAAGACCATCCTGTACCTAAAGTGTTAAACGCCATGAAATATGACGTTTTTGTGTTGGGAAATCATGAGTTTAATTTTGGTATGAAAGCACTTGATGAAATTTTAAAAGACATCAAGGCAAAAAAATTAACCGCGAATTTTTATTATAAAAAGAATGATAAACGCTATCTTGCACCGGCAACAATTATCGAAAAAGACGGCGTGAAATTGGGGATTATTGGTTTAACCACACCAATGTCCGCCAAGTTTGAAGAAGATACCGGCAACTTAAAAGACATGAAATTCACCTCGCCAAGTGAAGAAGCAAAAGCACAAGTGGCGGCTTTAAAAGCGAAAGGTGCGGATGTCATTATCGCAGTGAGTCACATGGGCATTGATAATGAAAACAACATTCCTGATACCGGTATGCGTGATGTGATTAATGCCGTGGATGGTATTGATGTGGTCATTGCCGGTCATATGCACAAAAACGTACCGAGCGAAACCATCAAAGAGACGCTTATCACGGAACCTCATCGCTATGGCACCGTGGTTTCCGAAGTGGATTTAACCTTTGATATCAACGATAAAAAAGAGGTTAAGCTATTGAAGAAAGAAGCCAAAACCGTTCCGGTGAAAGCGTTGGAGGCCGATCCTGAAATTGAGAAAATTTATCGTCCTTATCATGAAGAATTGCGCCGTTTGAATAATGTGGTCATCGGACATACCTAACATGATATGGTGCCACAAGAAAAAAATCATGGTGTTTCCATTGCTTTCTCTAAAGATACCGGTCTTTCTTCTTTTATTACCGATGTTGAACGTCACTATAGCGGCGCTGATGTGGTGAGTTTTGCCTTTGACTATGAAACCGTGCGTTTACCTAAAGGTGAGATTAAGAAAAAAGACGTGATTTATAACTACCGTTATGCCGGTGGTGATGTTACCGTCTATGAACTCACCGGTAAGCAGTTAAAAGAATATATGGAATGGTCGGCAGATTACTTCAATACGATTCAGCCGGGCGATACGAATTATCGTTATGATGAAAAACTCGGTAAATCTAAATATGTCACCTTCGATATCTTCGGCGGAGTGAAATATAAAATTGATTTACGCAATCAAAGCGGCAATAAAATCGTGGACTTGACCTTGGCGGATGGACGCGCGATCACCGATGATATGAAACTCAAAGTCGGTATGAACTCTTATCGTTTTGGCCAATTAAATGGTAAAGGCGGTATTTGGGAAGGTCAGCAAATTCCTGTTTTATGGGAATCCAAAGTGGCGATGGGGCGTGAAAAAGGTACCATTCAAAACATGATGATTGATTACATCCAAAATGTGAAAAAAGGCAAGATTGATGGACTTTCACATCAACGTTGGGAAATCATTGGATTAGAATAAGATTCTCAGCATTTGCGTAAAAAGCGTTCCCATGAAATTGAATTTCATCATTTATCTTGGGAACGCTTATTTTTTGCGTTTTTGAAACGTTATTGATCGATTACAGTTTTTCCACCAACTGTACTGCCGCGCCGATATAGCTTGCCGGCGTGAGTTGTTGCAAGCGTGCTTTTTCTTCTGCCGGAATGTCTAATTTCTCAATAAAATCAAACATCGCTTTGGCATCTACGCGTTTGCCGCGGGTGAGTTCTTTCAGTTTTTCGTACGGTTTTTCAATGCCGTAACGACGCATCACGGTTTGAATTGGTTCGGCGAGCACTTCCCAGTTTTGATCCAATTCTTCACGTAAATGGGCTTCATTCACTTCTAATTTGCTGATGCCTTTTTGGGTCGCTGCATAAGCGATTAAGCAGTAGCCTAAACCCACGCCAAGGTTACGCAACACGGTGGAATCCGTTAAATCGCGTTGCCAACGGGAAATCGGTAATTTGCTGCCTAAGTGTGCCATCACGGCGTTTGCCAAACCAAGGTTGCCTTCGGAGTTCTCGAAGTCGATTGGGTTGACTTTGTGTGGCATGGTGGAAGAACCGATTTCACCGGCGATAGTACGCTGTTTGAAATGATTTAATGCGATGTAACCCCATAGGTCGCGGTCGAAGTCGATCACGATAGTGTTAAAGCGCGCTACGCAATCGAACAATTCGGCGATGTAATCATGCGGTTCGATTTGGGTGG
>CAUPZK010000041.1:0-8700 GCA_963515835.1 uncultured Aggregatibacter sp. | reverse complement strand
CCGTAATGCCGATGGTAGTGTGGGGCATCCCCATGTGAGAGTAGGTCACCGCCAACTTATTACTTTAGTTTATTAGCTTTAGTAGTGAACTAAATTAATAAGTATTTTTAGCAGTCATAGTGCAGTAGAGCCACCTGAATCCATACCGAACTCAGAAGTGAAATGCTGTTACGCCAATGGTAGTGTGGGGTATCCCCATGTGAGAGTAGGTCACTGCTAATCCCTATCTCGGAGTGGTAGTTCAGCTGGTTAGAATACCTGCCTGTCACGCAGGGGGTCGCGGGTTCGAGTCCCGTCCATTCCGCCAATTTTATAACTTTTTTAAAGTTAAATACCAATAGGGGCGTAGTTCAATTGGTAGAGCACCGGTCTCCAAAACCGGGTGTTGGGAGTTCGAGCCTCTCCGCCCCTGCCATTTATTTTTTTATCTTCTCGCTTTTTATTTTTACTACTTTCTACTGAACTAAGTTTTTAATTAGTTCGATAACTTGATTCATCTGTTGCTCAGATAACTTCCCTTCATGTGCAAATTTCACTTTTCCAGATTTATCTAATACTACAATTAGACTTTCTTTAGGCTGTAATCCCCAGTCTTTTTTGACTTGACCTGTTTGATCCAAAATCACTTGGCTATGTGGATTATTTTTTTTGCCTTTTTCAGCACTACTTTTGACGAAAGCACCTGTGCCGAAGATAGCGTCTTCTGCATTAATAATCGTTGTTGTTTGATATTTGCTAGCATCAAAGCGTTGAGCTTTGATCATTTCCATTAAGCTATCATTTTTTTCTTTAACGCTACTTCTTCCTGCCATGTGCTGAAGAACTCGTACTTTTCCTGCAAGTGCTGGCGATTCCCAGTTTTTATAGTTGATACTTCCATTGTGTATGATTACTTCTCCGTCAGTTTGAACGGAAACATAAGGAAGGGGGGTATCAAGTTGGAGGTTATGAGCAAAGCTCGATGTTGCTAAGGATGTTAGCAATACAAATGCTAATTTTTTCATTCTATTTTCCTTGGATGGAAGTAAAAAATATTTAGTCTAGCTTATTAAATGGCACGCCCTAAAGGATTCGAACCTTTGACCCACGCCTTAGAAGGGCGTTGCTCTATCCAGCTGAGCTAAGGGCGCATTGTAAAAGGAACAGTAAAGAAGTAGAGAGAGTGGTCGGCGAGATAGGATTTGAACCTACGACCCACTGGTCCCAAACCAGTTGCGCTACCAAGCTGCGCTACTCGCCGAAAGATGTGTAGCATTATAGTTTTCTTTCATTTTCAGTCAATCAATTTTTATGGTTTTACTATCAATCGTCTAAATTTATTTCAATTCAGTTTACATAAAACGGATTTTTCTGACAAAATAGCGTGCGTAAATATTTACCTCATGCGGAGAATTCAATGGCAGCTCAAATTATTTCAGGTACTCAGTTATCCCAGCAAATTAAATTGAATATTACACAAAAAATTGCACAGTATATTGAGCTGGGTAAACGCGCTCCTGGTCTGGCAGTAATTCTAGTTGGAGCAGATCCGGCTTCTCAGGTTTATGTGGGAAGTAAGCGTAAAAGTTGTGCTGAAATCGGTATTTTTTCCAAATCTTACGATTTACCGGAAACCACTTCTGAATCAGAATTGTTAGCTCTTATTGAGCAATTGAATCAAGATCCTGAGGTTGATGGTATTTTGGTGCAGTTACCGTTACCAAAGCATATCGATAGCACCAAAGTGATTGAAAAAATTTCACCTGAAAAAGATGTGGATGGTTTTCATCCTTATAATGTTGGGCGCTTGTGTCAACGTATTCCAACATTACGTGCTTGTACGCCTTATGGTGTGATGAAATTATTGGAAACTACAGGTATTTCTTTTTATGGAAAACACGCTGTCATTGTTGGTGCGTCCAATATTGTTGGTCGTCCAATGGCATTAGAATTGTTACTTGCCGGCTGTACCGTCACAATAACTCACCGTTTTACCGAGGATTTAGCGAGTCATATTCGCCAAGCGGATATTTTAGTGGTTGCTGTGGGTAAACCTAAATTTATTAAAGGTGAATGGATCAAAGAAGGCGCTGTTGTCGTTGATGTCGGAATTAACCGTATTGATGGCAAGTTGGTTGGCGATGTTGAGTTTGAGGTTGCCGCCGACCGTGCTGCGTATATTACACCGGTGCCGGGTGGCGTTGGCCCAATGACGGTAGCAATGCTCATGCACAATACGCTTTCTGCTTATGAAAAGCATGAAAATTTAGCGTAAAAGTGCGGTCATAAAAAACAGTGTTTTTATAGAGACAAAAAAGCCCTTGAGTTAATTCAAGGGCTTTTGTTTTTTCTATATGGGAAGAATTACATCATTCCGCCCATACCTCCCATGCCACCCATACCGGCAGCACCGAGGTCAGCTTTGTCATCTTTCGGTAATTCGGTCACCATACACTCGGTGGTGATCATTAGACCGGCGACAGAGGCCGCGAATTGCAATGCGGAACGGGTCACTTTAGTCGGATCCAAGATACCCATTGCAATCATATCGCCGTATTGCTCGGTACCTGCGTTATAACCAAAGTTTCCTTCGCCATTTTTCACCGCACTTGCAACCACAGAGGCTTCTTCACCCGCGTTCGCGACGATTTGACGTAATGGTGCTTCCATGGCACGAAGGGCAAGTTTAATACCAACGTTTTGTTCTTCGTTGTCACCACGTAAATCAGCAACTTTGCTAGCTGCGCGAATTAATGCGACGCCACCACCGGCAACCACGCCTTCTTCTACCGCGGCACGGGTAGCGTGTAGTGCATCTTCAACACGCGCTTTTTTCTCTTTCATTTCTACTTCGGTTGCGGCACCAACTTTAATTACGGCAACACCGCCGGCGAGTTTCGCCACGCGTTCTTGTAATTTTTCTTTGTCGTAGTCGGAAGTAGATTCTTCGATTTGTTGACGAATTTGTGCCACACGGCCTTGGATTTGCGCTTCATCGCCGATACCGTCGATAATTGTGGTGTTGTCTTTATTGATGACAACGCGTTTTGCTTGACCTAAATCTTCTAATGTCGCTTTTTCTAACTCCATACCGATTTCTTCGGAAATCACCGTACCTGCAGTTAAAATCGCAATATCTTGTAACATTGCTTTACGACGATCACCAAAGCCCGGTGCTTTCACCGCAGCCACTTTTACGATACCGCGCATGGTGTTCACTACGAGTGTTGCCAACGCTTCGCCTTCTACGTCTTCCGCAATGATTAATAACGGTTTACCAGCTTTCGCGACGCCTTCTAATACCGGTAATAATTCACGGATGTTAGAGATTTTTTTATCGACTAATAAAATGAATGGGTTGTCTAATTCTACAGTCGCCGTTTCCGGTTTATTGATAAAGTACGGAGAAAGGTAACCGCGGTCAAATTGCATCCCTTCAACCACATCCAATTCGTCTTCTAAGCCGGTGCCGTCTTCTACGGTGATGACGCCTTCTTTACCCACTTTTTCCATGGCTTGTGCGATTAATTGACCCACAATGCTGTCGGAGTTTGCGGAAATGGTACCCACCTGCTCGATTTCTTTAGAGGTTTCGCAAGGTTTGGAAAGGGATTTAAGTTCGGCAACCACGGCAGTAACCGCTTTGTCGATACCGCGTTTTAAATCCATTGGGTTCATGCCTGCCGCTACGGCTTTTAAGCCTTCGTTCACGATGGCTTGCGCTAGAACAGTTGCAGTGGTGGTACCGTCACCGGCGGCATCATTGGCTTTAGAAGCAACTTCTTTCACCATTTGTGCGCCCATGTTTTCAAATTTATCTTCTAATTCGATTTCGCGTGCCACAGACACACCGTCTTTGGTGATGGTTGGTGCGCCGAACGATTTGTCTAATACCACGTTACGGCCTTTTGGACCAAGAGTGACTTTTACTGCGTCAGCTAAAATGTTTACACCTTTTAACATTTTCACGCGTGCGTCGTTACCGAATTTTACGTCTTTTGCTGCCATGTTTAATTTCCTTTTATTTTGTTGCGTGAGATTGATCTCACCATGATCTATTTCGTTTTAAGTGCGGTCGTTTTTCAGCGTGTTTTTGCTTATTCAACAATCGCTAAAATATCGCCTTCGGAAAGGATGAGTACTTCCTCACCATCAATTTTTTCTGTTTTCACACCGTAGCTGTCGCTGAAAATCACGATGTCACCCACTTTTACGTGCATTGGGTGAATGCTACCGTTTTCTAATAAACGACCAGGGCCGACCGCTAACACTTTCGCGCGGGTAGATTTGGTGGCTGCAGAACCGGTCAATACGATACCGCCGGCGGATTTAGTTTCCACGTCTTCACGTTTTAAAATCACTTTGTCGTGTAATGGACGAATCTTCATCTGAAATTTCCTCTATTTCTTAAATTAATCAAAAAGCTTTTTCTATATGGGAATCATTTTTCCGCTTTCAAGGGAAAGACAAAATTATTTTAACCGTTTATTTTCATCGGCTTCTTTTTCAAATTCTGCCTCAAAAATTTCCCCTTCTCTAGGCGGATTGCCTTGGGAGGAATAAAAAGTGCGGTGGGTTTTAAAGAGGTTTTGTCGAAAGGCTATTAATCGACTGTCAATAAAGAGATTGAGCAAATAACGGCCAAACGGACTTAACAGCACGCAGGCGAGAATGTCGGTGACAAAACCGGGAATGACAAACAAGATGCCGGCAACAAGCCAACGTAGCGAGCCAAAAAGTGTATCGGTGGGCAGTTGACCTTGGGTGAGTTGCTGTTTTATCCGTGTAAGGCTGTACCAACCACGAACACGAATGAGGGTAATACCCAGTAATGAGGAGCCAATCAGTAACAAAATGAGCATAAGAATGCCGAGGTGACTTCCTACCCAAACCAGTAGGCTCAGTTCCACATAAATAAATAGAAAAACAGCAAAAAGAAAGGCGATAAACGGCATAGCAGCTCCTTAAAAACACATTGGATGTGCATATTACCCGCTTTATTTTGCGGTGCAACTTTTATTCATGGCTACATCTTTCGGGTTAGAAAAACTAATCTGAAAAATAAAAATAACTCTTAAATGCGTATAAAAATCTGTGACTTGGATCAATTTAATTTTAATCGGATTTTCTATAATTTAGACAATTCAACCAAACGTGTTAAGCATAAAGGAGAACGCAAATGACACAATATAGAAAGGAAGTGGATTTGTTAGGTGAACGTGAAGTTCCTGCGGATGCTTACTGGGGTATTCACACCCTAAGAGCGGTGGAAAATTTTAACATTTCGAAAGTAACGATTTCTGATGTGCCGGAATTTGTCCGCGGCATGGTGATGGTGAAAAAAGCAGCGGCATTGGCAAATGGTGAGTTAGGTGCCATTCCTAAAGCCATTTCTGAAGCCATCGTCAAAGCCTGTGATGAAGTGTTGGTAAACGGCAAATGTTTGGATCAATTCCCATCTGATATTTACCAAGGCGGTGCAGGCACATCTGTCAACATGAACACTAATGAAGTGATTGCCAACTTGGCGTTAGAAATTTTAGGTCACAAAAAAGGGGAATACAAATACCTTGACCCAATGGATCATGTGAATGCCAGCCAATCCACCAACGATGCGTACCCTACCGGTTTCCACATTGCAGTGTACAACAGTGTTGTTAAACTGCTTGAAAAAGTCGCTTATTTACAACAAGGTTTTGAAAATAAAGCGAAAGAATTCGAGAAAGTTTTGAAAATGGGACGTACCCAATTACAAGATGCAGTGCCAATGACCGTTGGTCAAGAATTCAAAGCATTTGCGGTGTTAATGGCAGAAGAAGTGAAACACTTAAAAGCCGCTGCAGCACACTTGCTGGAAGTCAACATGGGTGCGACCGCAATTGGTACCGGTTTAAATACCCCACAAGGTTATGTACCAACTGTGATCAAATATTTATCACAAGTCACCGGATTACCTTGCTGTGGTGCAGAAAACTTAATTGAAGCGACCGCTGACTGTGGCGACTATGTTTCCGTGCATGGCGCGTTAAAACGCACTGCGGTGAAATTGTCAAAAATCTGTAACGACTTACGTTTACTCTCTTCCGGCCCGCGTGCAGGTATTAAAGAAATTAACTTGCCTGAATTACAAGCCGGTTCTTCCATCATGCCGGCAAAAGTGAACCCGGTTGTGCCGGAAGTGGTGAACCAAGTGTGCTTCAAAGTGATTGGTAACGACACCACTGTGACTTTCGCGTCAGAAGCCGGTCAATTACAATTAAACGTGATGGAACCGGTGATTGTCCAAGCCATGTTTGAATCTATCGAGATTTTAGGCAATGCCTGCGTGAACTTACGCGATAAATGCGTTGATGGCATTACTGTAAACAAAGAAACCTGCGAAAACTACGTTTACAACTCCATCGGTATCGTGACCTACTTGAACCCATTCATCGGTCACCACAACGGCGACTTAGTGGGTAAAATCTGTGCGCAAACCGGTAAAGGCGTGCGTGAAGTAGTCTTGGAAAAAGGCTTGTTAACCCAAGAACAATTGGATGACATCCTTTCCGTGGAAAACTTGATGAATCCGACCTATAAAGCAAAATTGAATAAATAAAATTCAAGATTGACTTGTTTATTTAGTTCAACATCAGCGTCTTAAGGGATTAAGGCGCTGATTTTTTATTTGTCCCTTTTTAATGGCGGTTGGTCAGGCTAGAATAACCTCTCATTTTGGAAAAGAATTTGCATAGGGTGTGAATAATGAAAAACGTATTGGTGATTCGTAACGATAAATTGGGCGATTTTATGTTGGCATGGCCATCCTTTGCCATGCTCAAAGCCTCCGAACCATCGCTAAAACTGACCGCACTTGTACCTGCTTACACAGCAGATATTGCGCGGGCATGCCCTTATTTAGATGACGTTATTATTGACGCGCCAAAAGACGATAAAACCGCATTTCAGCGTGTGGTGACAGAAATTAAAGCGCGTCAATTTGATGCCATGATCAGCTTCTTTTCTAATACACATAACGCCAAATTAGCGTGGAAATCCCGTATTCCTTACCGTTTAGCACCAGCAACAAAATGGGTGCAATTTTTCTATAATCATCGTTTAATGCAACGCCGTTCCCAATCGGCTAAGCCGGAATTTGAATATAACTTGGATTTGGTCCGCACTTTTTTACGTGATCAAGGCATTCCTATTGTAGAGCCATGCCCGCCATATCTCACTTTCCCTAAAAGTGCGGTGGATTTTCAGCGTGAATCGTTATGCCGTCAGTTAAACATTGATGCGGAGAGAAAATGGATTTTTGTGCACAGCGGTTCCGGTGGGTCTGCCAATAATTTATCTTTGGCGCAATATGCGGAGCTCATTCGCGGTTTATTAGCGCGGTTTGACGCCTATGTGATTTTAACGGCAGGGCCGAATGAAAGTGAAAAAGCCCATGAATTGGCAAATTTGGTGCAGGATTTGCGGGTGGTTGTTTATGACAAAAATAACGGCATGGTGGATTTTGCCCAATCTCTGGCGTGCGCTGATTTGTTTATTGCCGGTTCCACCGGGCCGTTGCATTTAAGCGCTGCGTTAAATGTCCCGACCATCGGTTTTTATCCGAGCCGTCGTTCTGCCACACCATTGCGTTGGCAGCCGATTAATGAGGTTGATAAACATTTGGCATTTTGTCCGCCAAACGACAAAGCGAGTCAAACGGATTTAAGCAAAATTCATATTGACGAGAAATTAGAGGAGATCGTGCGGTTCATTACTCGGGTGTGGCACGCGACGACGGATAACAAATAAGGTGTATTGCACTACCCAGCCGATACCCAGTGCGAACATAAGTGTGCCGATTCCGAGCACGCCGCCAAGCAGATAGCCGAAGAGGCAGACGAAGACTTCAATGGACGTTCGCACAATGCCGATTTTCCAGTGAAAATGATAGCATAAGCCGACCATTAAGCCGTCACGTGGTCCGGGACCTTGGTGGCAGGTCAGGTAAAAGGCATTACCGATGCCGAAGAGTAAGATACCAACGACAGCGTAAGTGAAACGCAGATAAAGTGCGGTCGGTTTTTCTAGTAAATAAACGGTTAAGCCGAGAAAGAGGGCGATCACAAAAATATTCATGACGGTGGCAAGCCCCGGCCTCAGTTTTAATGGAAACCATGCCAACATCACCATTAAACTGATTATCCATGATGCCCAACCCACACTAAATTGCCCTTGTAGTGCAACGCCTTGCGAT
The DNA here is from genome assembly GCA_963515835.1 of uncultured Aggregatibacter sp. Classification (GTDB taxonomy): domain Bacteria; phylum Pseudomonadota; class Gammaproteobacteria; order Enterobacterales; family Pasteurellaceae; genus Aggregatibacter. The sequence goes on along the minus strand of CAUPZK010000041.1, from coordinate 488 downwards.
AATATGGTCCAAGGCGCGGAGCCTAAATCAGAAAGAAGCAATAATGCTTCGCCAAATCCCATGATACTTAAAGATAAAAGCAATACGCAAAAGGATTTAGGCTCAAATGCCCAAAGAGATTTTGCTGCCCAAGGTGTATGCGGCAGAACCTGTGCTTTCTTCATTTATCTTTAATCCATCATTTGTTAATAATTTGTGTGCATTATCCCAAGCTTTAGTCATGCTGTCTAAATAAATTACATTGAATTTTGACCGCACTTTATTCCTTTTTAAGGCAGATTTTGCTTCTATTGATATCGCGTTGCACTAATTATGATATTAATTAATAAAATTCACTCTCCTTTTTTATGGAAACCAAGTAGAATACGCGAAATTTTATTCAATGACTTTTGAGGTATTTATGGATATTTTACTTAGTGTTGTCGGTATTTTGGTGCTGTTAGGGATTGCCGTTTTATTCTCTAACAATCGCAAAGCGATCAATTTAC
>CAUPZK010000040.1:0-9970 GCA_963515835.1 uncultured Aggregatibacter sp. | reverse complement strand
AAGCCATTAAAGTATTAAACAAAGTCCAAGAAAAATTCGGTTTCAAACTTAACTTTAACGAATTTTATGTAGGTGGTGCCGCAATTGATAATTGTGGTTACCCATTACCAGCTGAAACCTTAAAAGGTTGTGAAGAGGCCGATGCGATTTTATTCGGTTCTGTGGGCGGCCCTAAATGGACAAATTTACCGCCGGATCAACAACCGGAACGTGGTGCGTTATTACCATTGCGTAAACATTTCAAATTATTCTGTAACCTTCGCCCGGCAACCCTTTACAAAGGGTTAGAAAAATTCTGTCCGTTACGAGCAGACATCGCAGCGAAAGGGTTTGATATGGTGGTTGTACGCGAATTAACGGGCGGGATTTATTTCGGTCAACCAAAAGGTCGCGAAGGCGAAGGTGCACAAACCAAAGCATTCGATACGGAAGTCTATTACAAATATGAAATCGAACGCATTGCGCGTGCGGCTTTTGATGCGGCAATGAAACGTCGTAAACATGTCACCTCCGTGGATAAAGCCAACGTATTACAAGCCTCAATCTTATGGCGTGAAACCGTGACCGAAGTGGCAAAAGACTACCCTGAAGTCACCCTAGATCACATTTATATCGACAACGCGACCATGCAGCTCATCAAAGCCCCAGAGTCTTTCGATGTGCTACTCTGCTCTAACATTTTCGGTGATATTATTTCTGATGAAGCAGCGATGATCACAGGTTCTATGGGGATGTTGCCATCAGCTAGCTTAAACGAAGAAGGTTTCGGCTTATACGAACCGGCTGGCGGTTCTGCACCGGATATCGCAGGCAAAGGCATTGCCAACCCAATCGCACAAATCCTTTCTGCCGCGATGATGTTGCGTTACAGCTTCAACTTAAACGAAGCAGCAGATGCCATTGAAAATGCGATGCAAAAAGTCTTAGCCAATGGTCACCGTACCGGTGATTTATCCGATGACTCTGCCCCTGTTTCAACGGCAGAAATGGGTACGTTAATCGCTAATGCAATCTAATCAAAAACAATGAAAGTGCGTTTTAAAAACACTGTCAAATTTGACCGCACTTACTACTCTAACAAAAGCCTCTAACGAATTGAGAAACATTATGGCAAAAACTCTTTACGAAAAATTATTCGATGCCCATGTGGTGTACGAAGCCGAAGGCGAAACGCCGATTTTGTATATTAACCGTCATTTAATCCATGAAGTGACCAGCCCTCAAGCCTTTGATGGGCTACGTGTGGCAGGCCGTCAAGTGCGCCAAGTGAGCAAAACTTTCGGCACCATGGATCACAGTATTTCTACGCAAGTACGCGACGTGAATAAACTTGAAGGCCAAGCAAAAATTCAGGTGTTAGAGCTTGATAAAAATACCAAAGCCACGGGGATCAAATTGTTCGACATGGCCACAAAAGAACAAGGTATCGTGCATGTCATGGGGCCTGAACAAGGCTTAACTTTGCCGGGCATGACCATCGTCTGCGGTGACTCCCATACCGCCACCCACGGTGCATTCGGTGCTTTGGCATTTGGTATCGGTACCTCCGAAGTCGAACACGTATTAGCCACCCAAACCTTAAAACAAGCCCGTGCGAAAAGTATGAAAATTGAAGTGCGCGGCAAAGTGGCGCCGGGCATTACCGCAAAAGATATTATTCTTGCCATTATCGGTAAAACCACCATGGCAGGCGGTACAGGCCATGTGGTGGAGTTCTGTGGCGAAGCCATTCGTGACCTTTCTATGGAAGGCCGTATGACCGTTTGTAATATGGCAATTGAAATGGGCGCGAAAGCGGGTTTGATCGCACCGGATGAAACCACTTTCGACTACTTAAAAGGTCGTCCACATGCGCCGAAAGGCAAAGATTGGGAGGATGCCGTTGCTTATTGGAAAACCTTAAAATCCGATGAGGATGCGCAATTTGACACGGTGATCACATTAGAAGCAAAAGATATCGCACCACAAGTCACTTGGGGCACCAATCCGGGACAAGTGATCGGTATCGATCAACGTGTACCTAATCCAGCAGACATGGCAGATCCCGTCACACGTGCTTCGGCTGAAAAAGCGTTGAATTATATCGGTTTAGAACCGAATACCGATTTAAAAGACATTCCAGTAGATCAAGTGTTTATTGGCTCTTGCACCAATGCTCGTATCGAAGATTTACGTGCCGCTGCAGCCGTGATGAAAGGTCGCAAAAAAGCTGACAATGTAAAACGTATTTTAGTGGTACCCGGTTCCGGTTTAGTAAAAGAACAAGCGGAAAAAGAAGGCTTGGATAAAATCTTTATCGAAGCGGGCGCAGAATGGCGTAACCCTGGCTGTTCCATGTGTTTAGGGATGAACGATGACCGTTTAGGTGAATGGGAACGTTGTGCTTCCACTTCGAACCGTAACTTTGAAGGTCGCCAAGGCCGTAACGGACGCACTCACTTAGTAAGCCCTGCGATGGCTGCAGCAGCGGGAATGTTCGGTAAATTCGTTGATATTCGTGACGTCACATTAAACTAAGGAGCAGAAAATGGCAGGATTTAAACAACTTTCAGGCTTAGTAGTGCCATTGGATGCGGCAAACGTGGATACGGACGCGATTATTCCAAAACAATTTTTACAAGCTATTACCCGCGTAGGCTTCGGCAAACATTTATTCCATGAATGGCGTTATTTGGATGTAGAAGGCACCAAGCCAAATCCGGAATTTGTGCTGAATTACCCACAATATCAAGGCGCGACTATTTTATTAGCACGTAAAAACCTCGGCTGTGGTTCTTCGCGTGAACACGCCCCTTGGGCATTAGCCGATTACGGTTTCAAAGTGATGATCGCCCCCAGTTTTGCGGATATTTTCTATAACAACAGCCTAAACAACCACATGTTACCGATTCGTTTAAGCGAAGAGGAAGTAGAAGAAATCTTCCAATGGGTGTGGGCAAATGAAGGCAAACAAATCCATGTAGATTTGGAAGCCATGACCGTGACCGTAGGCGACAAAGTGTATACCTTTGAACTGGATGAATTCCGTCGTCATTGTTTGTTAAACGGCTTGGATAATATCGGTTTAACCCTTCAACACGAAGACAAAATCGCCGAATACGAAAGTAAAATTCCGGCATTCTTGCGTTAACTTTTTATCACTCGGAAAGCAGATATTTTCTGCGCTAAAAGGCGGACAACTTGTCCGCCTTCTTTTCTCAAAAACACGTCAAAAATCGACCGCACTTTATGTGTTTTTTCTCGCCTTAACAAACAACAACACCGGGCGATGTTGTAAATCTTTAAATTCATCCTGCCATTGCGGTTGGTCTGCAAGCATGGGTTCCGCCATTTGCTCAATGTGAAAACCGGCGGAAATCAAATTGTTAATGATGGTCGCCGTGGTGCGGTGATAGGTAGTGAAAGGTTGCTTAAACCAATTGCGTTGGCGTTCGCCTTCATCCCGATAGAAATTCAGCCGATAGGCGAGTTGGCGTTTTTGCGCATCTTTTTCCCAACGCTCGCCACCTTGGTAACAAGTCACAATAGGATGTTCTTGAGAGAAAACCAGTTGTCCGTTTGGTTTCAGTTTGGCATGAATTTTTGCTAACAAAGCAGGAAAATCCTGCACATAATGAAAAGCAAAAGAACTGGTGATTAAATCAAAACCGCCCTCATTTAACTGATCTAAACGCTCCATGGGAGCTTGCTCCAGTAAAAAGTGCGGTCGAAATTCTGCAAGATTTTTTGCGGCCTGTTGCAACATGGCTTGGGATAAATCGATGCCGACAACAAATGCCGAGCCTCGTTCTAAATAGCACTTGAGGTGTTCTCCGCAACCACAGCCTAAATCTAAAATACGCTTGCCTGACACGCCGCCGACTAAGCCCAACATGGTGGGCTTTTCAACGATTTCATTTAAACTGTTCGGGTTACTGCGCAGTTTCTGGTACAGGTCGAAAAAACCGTCCTTGTCATACACGCTTTGCTTGTCTTGCATATTATCCTTTGAAGTCGGCAATCCAACTGAACTGCAATGCCACTTGTGCAAAGATGTTTAATAACCCGAATAAAATCACGAAATACACCATGAAGTTGCCGCCGTGTACACGATAGGTGGCATTCGGGAATTTTTTACGGCTGGCTTTTGCCAACAATGCCGGCACGATAGCTGCCCAAATCGTGGCGGCTAGCCCTGCATAACCGATGGCAATAACGAAACCGAACGGGAATTGTAAGCTCAACAATAACGGCGGCAGGAAAGTCACTAATGTTGTTTTCGTGCGTCCCAAACGGCTGTCATCAAATTTACACAAGTCAGCGATGTAATCGAATAAGCCTAAGGTGACACCAAGGAAAGAACTGGCGATGGCCATGTAGGCAAAGAAATTCAAAATAATACCGATGTAATCCGTTTGGATGTATTTATTCAAGGCTTCTAATAAGGCCGCCACATCACCGCCTTTGGCGATGACCGGTGCAAATTCGGCACGCGGTAAGTTACCTTGAACGGCAAGCTGCCACAAAATATAAATAATCAACGCCAAACCGGTACCAAGGAAAATGGATTTCATCACGCGGTTGCCGTCACGATCATAGTATTTCACCAAACTCGGGACGTTGCCGTGGAAACCAAATGACACCAAACATACCGGAAGTGCGGTCAAAATATAAGGTAAATAGTGCTGTTCGCCCTGTGCCACAGTGTTAAGCAATACATCGACTTTCACCGAGCTTAACAAACCGGAGGTAGAAAGGAAGAAAGAAATGATCATCCCGGCAATTAACACTGTACTAAAACGGTCAACCGCTTTGGTAGAGAACCACACAAACGCCGCCAACACAAAACAGAAAATCAACGAGCCTGCACTACGTCCCACTTCCACGTTTTCACCTAATTGATTTAGGAAACTTTCCGTGATGCTGCCGCCGGAAGTGATGTAGGCATACGTTAAAATGTACAGTACAAACGCCACAGACAAACCATTAATAATATTCCAGCCTTTGCCTAATAAATCTGTTACGATCGTATCGAAACTCGCGCCGGTGGGATAATGCAAATTGGCTTCCAAAATCATTAAGCCCGACGTGGTCATACAAAACCAAGTGTAAATCAGAATCGCAATTGAACCAGAAAACCAAATGCCGGCAGTGGATGTCGGGTTTGCTAACATACCGGCGCCGATTGCCGTACCTGCGATAATCATCGCGCCACCGAGTAAAGAAGGGCGTTTTTGTGTTGTCATTGTAAAATCCTCTATTAAAAATTTTGGACTATTATAATAGTACAATAACAAAAGACAACCGGATTTATCATGCCATTTTCCCTCAACTCGACAAATGAAGCCGATTACCGCTATAATTGCGACGTTTATTTAACTCACAAGAAGGAACAACAAATGGGCTTAGAAAGCGTACCGGCAGGTAAAGAATTACCAGATGACATCTATGTTGTTATTGAAATCCCTGCAAACTCTGATCCAATCAAATATGAAGTAGACAAAGAAACCGGCACATTATTTGTGGATCGTTTCATGGCAACCGCAATGTTCTATCCGGCAAACTACGGTTATGTGAACAACACCTTATCTTCTGACGGTGACCCGGTTGACGTACTAGTGCCAACACCGTATCCGTTACAACCTGGCTCTGTGATTCGTTGCCGTCCGGTAGGCGTGTTGAAAATGACCGATGAAGCCGGTGGCGATGCGAAAGTGGTGGCGGTACCGCACACGAAATTAAGTAAAGAATACGACCACATCAAAGACGTGGGCGATTTACCGGAATTATTAAAAGCACAAATCAAACACTTCTTCGAAAGCTACAAAGCGTTAGAAGCAGGTAAATGGGTGAAAGTAGAAGGATGGGAAGGCGTTGACGCAGCGCGTAAAGAAATCCTTGATTCATTTGAACGTGCGAAAAAATAATCAAAAATCACCAAAAAACAGGCCGCATCTTTAAAAAGTGCGGTCTTTTTTGCTCATAAATCCACGAGGGAAAATCTATGTTCAAGTTTGGTAAAACATTAGCATTCGTCTCCATCATTGGTATTTTAAGCGCTTGTGCCGATTCTGCTTCAATCAACCAACAAGCGGCAATGGGCTATCGTCAAATGATCTCCGAAGCAAAAGCGAAAGGACAATTGGATAGCCAATCTAGAACCGCTCAACGCGTACACAAAATTTTCAACAAAATGGTGCCTTATGCCAATGCGGAAAATCACACCGGTCAGCCATTTAACTGGCAAATCGAAGTGATTAAATCGAAAGAACTTAATGCTTGGGCAATGCCGGGCGGTAAAATGGCGTTTTATACCGGTTTAGTAGAAAGCTTGAACCTCACGGATGATGAAATCGCGACAGTGATGGGGCATGAAATGGCACACGCCTTAAAAGAACATGGTAAAAAGAAAGCCAATATGGGGCAATTCACTGACGTACTTGCTGGCGTCGCCCATGTTGCATTATCGACTCAGATCGGTTCTGACGGAAGTGCTGTTGTCGTTGGCTTAACCAAAGACTGGGCGTTAGATAAACCGTATTCTCGCAGTGCTGAAACAGAAGCGGATGAAGTCGGTTTATTATTAATGGCGAAATCCGGTCACAATCCACAAGCAGCACCGGGATTATGGGACAAAATGCAAAAAGCCTCTAAAGGTTCGCAAAGTATGTTGGATAAACTCAGTTCCACCCACCCAACTGACAAAGATCGCCAAGAAAACTTATTACGCCTCATGCCGGAAGCAATGACACTATATCAGAAAAGCAAACACAGCTAATTTTCTGCGTTAAGAGGCAATAAAAAGTGCGGTCAAAAATTTATTTATTTTTTGACCGCACTTTTATTTGTAAGAAAGAAATTATCTCAGATTGAAACTGATCGGCACCGTAATACTGGAAGAAACACCTGCAGGACGAGGGCCGATAGAACGAGCACTTGCTACGGCTTTTAATGCCGCGCCATCTAAATCCTCAACACCGGAACTTTTCACTACACTAGCACCGCTGATACTACCATCAGCTGCAATCGAGAAGGACACGGTGACAACGCCTTGTTTACGCATCATTTGTGCACGTGCCGGATAACGTTTATGTTTTTCAATCTCACGTCGAACGGCTGACAAATAAGCCTCTCTCTCACTGCCGCCCACACCATTACCAACCAAATTCGGATTTGTCGTATTTGCCGGACCAGTAGTGGTTGCCTTAGAGTTAACGGACGCATTGGATTCAACAGTTCGATCACCTACCACAGCATCTGTTTTTGGTTTCGGTTTATCCTTTGGCTTCTCTTTTGGCTTTTCTTTCGGTTTTTCTTTTGGTTTCTCTTTTGGCTTTTCAGGTTCTTTTGGTTTCTCAACCTTAGGTGGTTCAGGTTTTACTGTTGGATCTTCCACCATCTCCTGTTTTTCCGGCTCCGGTGCTTTTTCCACCACTGGTGGCGTATCGGCTTCCACCATCGCCATGAGCATTTCCATAGAAATACTGGTAGAAATTTCACCGGTTGCGCTATTTGCTGTCGTATCTGTTTTTGTCAAATGGCTCCAAAATAACAAAAAGATAATAATGGCATGAATAGCAACAGATAATAGGAAACTTAACAGCGAACGTTTGGCACTCTGCATTCAGACTCTCCTACTGCGCTGCCGATTTTGTTTCTACATTGCCCGCTTGTGGAGCGGCAGGTGTTGCCGACGGAGCATCCGTCGATTTTGATTTTTCGCCGCCTTTAGTTGCCACAATGGCAACATCTTTAATATCATTTTTTGCCAATAAATCAGTTACTGACACGAAATCTTGGAAAGTAGCGCCTGCATCAATTTTTAACGTCACTTTTTGGGATTTATCCCAAGCGGCAATTTCTGTTTCTAACGATTCTAAGCTGGTCGGTTTGTCATTAAAGAACACTTCTCCCTCAGCAGTCACCGTCAACAATTTAGCCAACTCACTGGATTTAAATGCCACAGAGGAACTGGCTTTCGGCACATTCACCTGGATTTTCCCTTGAGAAATGAAAGACGCCGTAATCAATACGATGGCGAGCAACACCAACATAATATCAATGAACGGAATAATGTTGATTTCATCAAACTTTTTCACGGTGATTCCTTATGCTTCGGTATCTTCTTTATGCTTTTGAGAATGCAATACTTTCCATTTCAAACGGTTAACTTCTACTTTACGACCTAAGGCGTTATAGAAAATCATGGAAGGAATTGCCACAAGAATCCCAAGTGCGGTCGCTTTTAACGCTAAAGATAAGTGCATCATGATTTCGCCGGCATTCACATCACCACCGGATTGACCAATTTGGTAGAACGTTAAAAGAATCCCAATTACCGTTCCCAATAATCCCACATAAGGCGCATTAGCACCAATAGTGGAAATTACAGTAAGATTGCGATTTAAATCGATTTCAAGAGCGTGAATTGTGGAATATTGGGTGACTTTAACACGAGATAAGAAGATGAAGCGTTCAATTACCATCGTGAGCATTAAGACACTCATAAATAACAGTAAACCGATAATGATATAATCACTATAATTGTGTAAAAATTCAAAAATTTGTGGCATTTGTTTTCCCTTAGACGAGGTGCTTGAAAGATAAAAAGAAGGAGCTAAATCACACTCCCTTACAAGTGATAATGAATCGCATTAATTATAAGAATCTTCCATCGTTTGTAAATTAAAATTTAGTAATAAAAAAGCGATGAGGCATCTTCATCGCTTTAATTTGATTTAAGTCAGATTTTAGAGCTTAACCACTTTAGCTTGTTTAATCATGTTGTCACTCACTTCCAAAATAGTGACTCTCAATCCATTCACTTCACAGACGGTGCCTTCTTCAGGAATTTCTTCCAAATGCTCCAAAATCAAACCGTTAAATGTACGAGCATCTTCGGTATCCAAATTCCAATTAAACATTTTATTTAAATCACGCAAATTGGCAGAACCTTCAATAATCATCGAACCATCAGATTGTGGCATCACTTCTTCATCAATGGTCGGCGTGTTAGAGGTGGTGAAATCGCCCACGATTTCTTCCAAAATGTCTTCCAACGTCACCAAACCTTTAATATCACCATATTCGTCCACCACCAAGCCGATACGCTCTTTTTTATTACGGAAATTAGCTAATTGTGTCTTCAAAGCCGTGCCTTCGGGAATGAAGTACACTTCATCGGCAGCACGAATCAAGGTTTCTTTGGTAAATTCATTTTTTTCCAGCAACAAACGGAACGCTTCTCGTACGCGCAAAATACCCAGTACGTTTTCATCCATACTGCCTTTATACAATACCACTCGGTTATGTGCCGCATGATTGAGTTGGCGCATGATAGATTTCCAGTCATCATCAATATCAATACCGCCGATTTCATTGCGCGGCACCATGATGTCATCCACGGTAACCGTTTCCATATCTAAAATAGACAGCAACATTTGCGGATGTTGCTCATCCGGTGTCGCCTCTCCCGCTTCTGAAACGATGCTGCGCAATTCTTCGCGGCTAATCACTTGTTTTTTCAAATCCGGTTTTAAACCCACCAAGCGCATTAAAAGCTTGGTAAACACATTCATCACCCAAACTAAAGGCGCAAAAATGTTAAGGAGAGGCATTAATAAATGGCTAGAGGCTAAGCCCACTTTTTCCGGATGCATGGCTGCCACGGTTTTCGGAAAAATTTCAGAGAAAATTAACATAACAAATGTCAACAAACCGGTTGCAATCGCCACACCGGCGTCGCCATACAAGCGCATGCCAATCATCGTGGCAATGGCAGAGGCGCTGATATTCACAAGATTATTAAAGATAAGAATAAAACTGAGCAGTTTGTCCGGTTTAGCCAGCAGTGTCTCGGCTTTTTTTGCGCCTTTATTGCCCTGCTCCGCTAAAAAACGCAGGCGGTATTTATTGAGAGAAAGTAAACCTGTTTCGGAGCCGGAAAAATAGGCAGAAAGGACTAAACAGGCAATTAAAATGATAAATAACG
>CAUPZK010000039.1:0-14047 GCA_963515835.1 uncultured Aggregatibacter sp. | reverse complement strand
ACAAAATAGTAAGCGGCATAACCAAAGAAGATCCCTGCAAACACTTGCCAACGTAGGCGTTTGTAGGTGGAATCGATTTTGTCAGCCGGCAGCTCAGCAATATGTGGAGCTGGTTTAAATGGACCAAACATAAAATTCTCCAAGAGTTAAATAAGTAATATTGTCTTTATATGAAAAGAACGCAGGAATGATAAAGCAAATATAAAAACAGGAAAGCAAAATTATGGTGTTTTGTGAGAAATATCACAAAAATAATCGCACTTTTGATTGAATACGAAATGCTTGTCGTTGCTAAATGAACATCGGCTGTTCATTTTCGCTCATGAATTGTAGGGGTAAATAAAAATAAACGCTGTTTTTAAGCGCTTATTTTGGTTTGGATGAGAAAAGTGCGGTCAAAAATCGCCTCACTTTTTCAATGTCTCACTCGCTAAATCAGCCTAACCGTTGGCGGACGATTTCAAACAAACAAACACCGGTCGCCACGGAGACATTGAGCGAAGAAACCGAACCTGCCATTGGAATGCTGATGAGTTGATCGCAATGCTCACGGGTTAAGCGGCGCATGCCTTCGCCTTCTGCCCCCATGACCAATGCCAAGGCGCCGGTGAGCTTGGTTTGATAGACGGTTTCGGTGGCTTCACCGGCGGTGCCAACAACCCATACATTGTGTCGCTCTTGTAGATCACGTAACGTGCGGGCAAGGTTAGTGACTCGAATAAGGGGAACATTTTCTGCTGCGCCACACGCCACTTTTCGCGCGGTCGAATTGAGTTGAGCAGATTTATCTTTTGGTACAATCACTGCAGTTACGCCTGCTGCATCTGCCGTTCGCAAACACGCACCAAGGTTATGTGGATCGGTGACGCCATCTAAAACCAATAATAAAGGCGCGTTGTGTGTTTCGAGTAAACGATCCAAATCATGCTCATTTAATTCCGGTAAAGGGTGCACTCGCGCAATAATGCCTTGGTGCACTTCGCCTTCCGCTTTTTTATCCAAGGTTTGGCGATTTAAAAATTGAACGGAAATGCCAAGTTGTTGAATTTCATTAATCAAGGGCTGTAAACGTTGGTCGTCTCGGCCTTTTAACGCTAACACTTCAATTAAACGTTCCGGATGATTAGAGACAAACGCTTTTACTGCGTGGATACCATAAATTGTTTCACTCATGTTTTTTCTTTCCCTTTTTCATTTTGGCGGCTTTGGATTTCATTTTAGAAACGTGACTTTTTTTGACCGCACTTTTTTCTGCTTTTACCTTTTTCTTGGTCGAAGTCTTCTTGGAAGGCTTTACTTCAGTTTTCTTTGCTTTGGTTCGTGCCGTTTTACCACTACGTCTTGGCTGGCGTTCACTTGAAATTAAGGAAAAATCAATTTGTTTTTGTTCTAAACTCACAGCTTCTACACGCACTTTCACCGCATCACCGAGACGGAAAATCATGCCGCTGTTTTCGCCGATAAGACGTTGTTTCGGCATATCGAATAAGTAGTAGTCATTTGCCAAACCGGAAATATGCACCAAACCGTCGATAAACAGATCATTCAAACGGACAAAGAAGCCGAAACCGGTCACGGAAGAAATGACACCATCAAATTCTTCACCCACATGATCTTGCATATATTCGCATTTTAGCCAATCCGCCACTTCACGAGTGGCATCATCGGCACGACGTTCAGTGGAAGAACAATGCGCGCCAAAGACATCCATTTCATCAAGTTGATAATGATATCCGCCGGTGTCGGTCGTTTTACGTTTAGAACCCTTTTGTTTCGCCAATAGGTATTTGATGCCACGATGCAACGTCAAATCCGGATAACGGCGAATCGGCGAGGTGAAATGGGCATATTCTTCTAATGCTAAACCGAAGTGACCGATGTTGTCGGTGCTATAAACCGCTTGGCTCATAGAACGTAGCAACATGGTTTGGATCAATTCGTGATCCGGGCGTGGTTTAATCTGTTCAAGTAACTGCGCATAATCGGTCGGTGTCGGTTTATTCCCACCGGATAGACTCAAGCCACATTCCGCCAAGAAACTGCGAAATGCCGTGAGTTTTTCTTCACTTGGTACGGCATGAATGCGATATAGCGCCGGTTCTTGATGTTTCTCCATGAAGTTGGCAGACGCAATATTTGCCAAAATCATACATTCTTCAATGATTTTATGGGCATCGTTACGCACGACCGGCTCAATCCGCTCAATACGACCTAAGGCATTGAAAATAAATTTGCTTTCAATGGTTTCAAATTCGATGGCGCCGCGCTGCCGGCGCGCTTTCACCAGTGCTTGATACATCTCATACAGTTCTTGCAAATGAGGCACTAACGAGGCGTAACGTTCACAAAGTGCGGTGTCTTTTTCCAGTATTTTTGCTACTTTGTTATAGGTTAAACGGGCATGGGAATTCATCACCGCTTCGTAAAATTGATAGTCTGTCATTTTGCCTTTGGCAGAGATCGTCATTTCACACACCATACACAGGCGATCCACTTGCGGATTTAACGAGCACAAACCATTGGAGAGTTTTTCCGGCAACATCGGCACGACGCGATTTGGGAAATAGACGGAATTGCCTCGATTATAGGCTTCCGTGTCCAATGCGCTTTTCGGTCGAACGTAATAGCTCACATCGGCAATGGCCACCCAAAGTTTCCAGCCTTTGCCTTGTTTTTGACAAAATACCGCATCGTCAAAATCACGTGCATCTTCTCCATCAATGGTCACTAACGGCAAATCACGCAAATCTACACGCCCACGTTTAGCCTCTTCCGGTACCTCTTCAGCCCATTTTTTAAGTTGTTTTTCTACCGCACTTGGAAAACTGTGGGGAATATCATGTTTACGAATGGCAATTTCTACCTCCATGCCTTTCGCCATATTGTCCCCAAGTACTTCGGTAATTTTGCCGATAGGTTGGAAAAATGGCGCTGTGCGCGAGTGGAGTTCCACCACGACAACTTGTCCCATGCGGGCACCAAGACGGGCATTATCGGGTATTAAAATATCGCGGGTAATGCGACTGTCGTCCGGTACTACATATCCGATGCCTTGTTCAAGGAAAAAACGACCGACAATTTGTTTTTTATTCGCTTCCAATACACGTACAATGCGTATTTCCGGACGACCTTTGCGGTCAAATCCGTTAGGTTGCGCCAACACATAATCGCCGTGCATGACTTTCTGCATTTGTACGTTGGGAATGAAAAAGTCGTCTTTTTTCCCTTCCACTTGTAAAAAACCGAAGCCTTCTCGATGCCCAATCACCATGCCTTTCAGTAAATCCAGTTTTTCCGGTAAGGCATAGCATTTACGTTTGGTGAAAACTAACTGACCGTCATTTTCCATGGCGCGTAAACGACGGCGCATAGCTTCTTGTTGTTCTTCATTTACAATGGCAAGGTGTTTAAAAATCTCCTCTTTGCTCATAGGAGAATTCTGTTTGCGAATCACTTGCAGAATAAAGTCACGACTCGGAATCGGATTGTCATATTTTGCCAATTCCTTCGCATAATTCGGATCTTGCAATATCGCTTTGTTTGTTTTTTTCGCCATAATTTTCTTTTCATCAAATAAAGTGCGGTCAGTTTACACGCTGTTTTGTCTAAAGCAAGGGAAATTGCGGCTCAACAGCTTATGGAAAAGCATCAAACTCATCATTAAATTGTAATTTTTTGCCGTCGAAACATAAAATTTTCTGTTATAGGCTCGCATTTTTTGGTACATTTAGCGCAATTTTTTAACGCTCAAAAATGAGCTTGTTTTATTCAATTTAGTTCAGTGGAATACGTATGTTATTTAAAAAAATTCGCGGTTTATTTTCTAACGATCTTTCTATCGATCTTGGTACGGCAAATACATTAATTTATGTGAAAGGACAAGGTATCGTCCTTGACGAGCCTTCTGTCGTTGCGATTCGTCGCGATCGTAGCGGCTCATTAAAAAGTATTGCTGCGGTAGGTAAAGAAGCGAAACAAATGTTAGGACGCACACCAAAAAGTATCGAAGCTATCCGTCCGATGAAAGATGGCGTGATTGCAGACTTTTTCGTGACCGAAAAAATGTTACAGTACTTTATTAAACAGGTACACAGCGGCAACTTCATGCGTCCAAGTCCTCGTGTGTTGATTTGTGTGCCGGCAGGTGCAACTCAAGTAGAACGTCGTGCTATTAAAGAATCTGCAATGGGCGCTGGTGCCCGTGAAGTGTATTTAATTGAAGAACCAATGGCAGCAGCTATTGGTGCAAAATTACCGGTTTCAACTGCAACAGGTTCTATGGTAATTGATATCGGTGGTGGTACGACAGAAGTTGCGGTAATTTCTTTAAACGGCATCGTTTATTCTTCTTCTGTGCGCATTGGTGGTGACAGTTTCGATGAAGCTATCGTGTCTTATGTGCGTAAAAACTTTGGTTCCATTATCGGTGAACCAACCGCTGAACGTATTAAACAAGAAATTGGTATTGCGTACATTCAAGAAGGCGATGAAATCAAACAAATGGAAGTGCATTGTTCCAATATTGCAGAAGGTGCACCACGTTCCATTACATTAACCTCTCAAGATGTTTTAGAAGCGATTCGTCAACCGTTGAGTGGCATTGTTGCGGCAGTACGCACCGCATTAGAGGAGTGCCAACCGGAGCATGCAGCCGATATTTTTGAGCGTGGCATGGTGTTAACCGGTGGTGGCGCCTTGTTGCGCAATATTGATATGTTGTTAGCGAAAGAATCCGGCGTGCCGACCATTGTGGCGGAAGACCCGTTGACTTGTGTTGCTCGTGGTGGCGGTGAGGCCTTGGATATGATTGATATGCACGGCGGCGATATTTTCAGCGACGAAATTTAAGCCTGATGAACAAGAAAAAGTGCGGTTAAAAATGACCGCACTTTTATTTAGTCGGAATTGACGACAATGAAACCTATCTTCGGTAAAACCCCTCCCTTAGGATTGAAACTCTTTTTAGCGGTTACAGCTTCTGTCGGTTTAATTCTATCTGACGGACAAACAAACGCGATAATTCAAGCCCGCGGCTTTTTAGAAACAGCGGTTGGAAGTCTCTATTATTTAGCGAATACGCCGCGTGCGGTGTTAGATGGGGTTTCTGATAACTTGGTGGATACCAATAAACTGCAAATTGAAAATCGAGTGTTAAAAGAACAGTTGCGTGAAAAAAATGCTGATTTACTTTTGCTTGATCAACTAAAAGTTGAAAACCAACGTTTACGTTTATTGCTAAATTCACCGTTACGAACCGATGAGTATAAAAAAATTGCAGAAGTGTTGACTGCCGAAACAGATGTTTATCGTCAACAAATCGTGATTAATCAAGGTGAAAAAGACGGGGCTTATGTTGGTCAGCCGGTGATTGATGAGAAGGGTGTTGTCGGACAAATTATTTCTGTGGGAGAAAACACCAGTCGTATTTTGTTGATTACCGATGTGACGCATGCAGTTCCGGTTCAAGTATTGCGTAATGATGTTCGTTTGATTGCCAACGGGACAGGACATGGTGACGAATTGACACTAGATAATGTGCCACGTTCTGTTGATATTGAAAAAGGCGATTTATTGGTGACATCCGGTTTAGGCGGACGTTTCTTAGAAGGATATCCGGTGGCGATCGTAGAATCGGTTTCTCGAAATGGGAAAAATTATTTTGCGACGGTCACAGCAAAACCGTTGGCTTCTATTGATAAATTGCGTTATGTGCTTTTATTGTGGCCAACAAACGAGGATATGCGTAAAGCGAAAACGATTACACCGGAAGAAGTGCGTAAAGTGGTTCAACAACGTCTTAATAATCAAGGTTCTGAAGCCAATAAAGTGAAAAAAACGGTGGTGCCGGAAGAAAATGAACCGAGCAATATGACATCCCCATTACCGACAGAATATATGCCGGCAGAAGCACCGACGGATGCGCAAAATGAGATGAATCATCCGCCGCTACCAAACCAATCTCACAGAGAGGAAGATTAATGCAAGGTCGATTTTTCTTTCAATGTCTAGTGCTGACGGCGATTTTTGCGATTGCATTGGTGATGGAATTAGCACCATGGCCATCCGGTTTCCAGAGTTTTAAACCGGCATGGATTGTTTTAGTATTTGCCTATTGGGCCTTGTCAATTCCACATAAAGTCAGCATTGGCTGGGCGTTTATTATCGGTATTATTTGGGATATGGTGCTCGGTTCAACACTCGGGGTACATGCCTTAGTGATGTCTTTATTCGCGTATCTTATTACTCGACACCATTTACGGTTACGTAACCTTTCATTATGGATGCAAAGTTTGTTGCTGGTGGGCTTTGTTTTCGCGATTCGAGTCAGTATTTTCTTGATTGAATCTGTTTTACATAGTGCCAATTTTAACTGGCAAGAAATTTTCGGGGCGTTGGCTAGTGGTGTGCTTTGGCCTTGGATTTTCTTACTCCTCCGAAAAATTCGCCGTTATTTAAGTTTGAGTTAATGTGCGCAGAAAATCCAAAGCATTTTCTGACCGCACTTTACCATAACTAAACTTTTTCATACCAAATACGGTTTACGTATAGCTGAATCTTGCCGGAAGGCGTTTCTACGGTAATTTCATCGTCTTCTTCTTTACCAATTAAGGCGCGCGCCACCGGTGAATCAATGGAAATCCAGTTTTTCGCCGGATCAAATTCATCACAGCCTACAATACGATATTGTTTAACTTCGCCATCTTCGTTTTCTAGCTCCACCCATGCGCCGAAAAACACTTTGCCTTCTTGCTTTGGTGAATAATCCACGATTTGTAGTACTTCCAGCCGTTTAGTGAGAAAGCGTACACGGCGGTCAATTTCCCGCAAGCGGCGTTTACCGTAAATATACTCAGCGTTTTCACTGCGATCGCCCAATGCGGCAGCATCAGATACCGCCTGTGTGACTTGCGGGCGTTCTTCTTTCCATAAATATTTCAATTCTTGGTCAAGGGCGTTCCAGCCTTGACGAGTGATGTAATTTGACTTTGTCATGTTAGGTTCCTCAATTGCCGTAAAATTATACCGAAAAAGGAACAAACATTTGAGCCTATTGCACAAAAACAGTATGCTATGCCCGTTTTTTCATTCTTAAGAAGTACATATCATGTTAAACCAGCAAATTAGCCAACTTATCGCGCAAGAGTTAAATGTACGCGACAGTCAAATTCTTGCCGCCATTCAATTATTAGACGATGGCAACACGATTCCTTTTATTGCCCGTTATCGTAAAGAAGCCACCGGCGGCCTAGACGACACCCAATTGCGTCATTTTGAAACCCGCTTAATTTATTTACGCGAATTGGAAGACCGTCGCCAAACTATTCTGAAATCCATTGAAGAACAAGGCAAATTAACGGATGAATTGCGTGACAAAATCCAAGCTACGCAAAGCAAAACCGAGTTGGAAGATTTGTATTTACCGTTTAAACCAAAACGCCGTACGAAAGGTCAAATTGCCATTGAGGCGGGGCTTGAGCCATTGGCGGATTTACTTTGGAACGAGCCAAAAACAGAACCGGAAACCATCGCACTTGATTATGTGAATGCGGAGAAAGGGGTGGCCGATGTTAAGGCTGCATTAGATGGCGCTCGCTATATTTTGATGGAACGTTTTGCCGAAGATGCAGGATTATTGGCAAAAGTGCGCGATTATTTAAGCAAAAATGCGCTGATTGTTTCTAAAGTGATTGAGGGCAAAGAGGCGGAAGGTGCGAAATTCCAAGATTATTTTGATCACCAGGAATTGCTTAAAAATGTGCCGTCTCACCGTGCGTTGGCAATGTTCCGCGGCCGTAATGAGGGCATTTTACAGTTAAGTTTGAATGCTGATCCAGAAGCGGAAGAGGGCAGTCGCCAAAGTTATTGCGAAGAAATTATTCGTGATTATTTAGGTGTTCGTTTCACCGGTCAGCCAGCGGATAAATGGCGTGAGCAAGTGATTGCGTGGACATGGAAAATTAAAGTGGCTTTACACTTAGAAACGGAACTCATGGCGACCTTACGTGAGAAAGCGGAAGATGAAGCCATTGATGTATTTGCCCGAAATCTGACCGCACTTTTAATGGCTGCACCGGCAGGCGCCAAGAACACGATGGGGTTAGACCCGGGTCTGCGTACCGGTGTGAAAGTGGCCGTGGTAGATAACACCGGTAAGTTATTGGCAACCGATACCATTTATCCGCATACCGGGCAAATGGATCGCGCGATGTTGTCTATTTTCCAATTAATTAAACAACACAACGTGGAATTGATTGCTATCGGAAATGGGACAGCCTCTCGTGAGACAGAACGTTTCGCCAAAGACGTGATTAAGGAAATTAAAGAATATAAACCACAAACAGTGGTGGTGAGCGAAGCGGGTGCTTCCGTCTATTCCGCTTCCGAATTGGCTGCGCAGGAATTTCCGGATTTAGATGTGTCCTTGCGTGGCGCGGTGTCCATTGCCCGTCGCTTGCAGGATCCATTGGCGGAATTGGTGAAAATCGAGCCGAAAGCCATTGGCGTGGGGCAATATCAACATGATGTAAATCAAAGCCAATTAGCGCGTAAATTGGATGCGGTGGTGGAAGACTGTGTAAACGCTGTTGGTGTGGACTTAAACACCGCCTCTGTGCCGTTATTGGCGCGAGTGGCGGGGATGACTAGAACCATTGCTCAAAATATCGTGGCATATCGTGATGAAAACGGGCGTTTTGACAGCCGTGAGCAACTGAAAAAAGTGCCTCGTTTAGGCCCGAAAGCTTTTGAGCAATGTGCCGGGTTTATGCGTATCGCCGCAGGCGATAATCCGTTAGATGCTTCTGGTGTACACCCGGAAGCCTATCCTGTGGTCGAAAAAATTCTACAAGCAACAGAACAATCGATTCAGGCTTTAATGGGCAATGCAGGCTTAGTGCGCCAGCTTGATGCAAAACAGTTTACCGATGAGCAATTTGGTTTGCCGACAGTGCAGGATATTTTCAAAGAATTAGAAAAACCGGGACGCGACCCGCGCGGTGAATTTAAAACTGCCACTTTCGCTGAGGGCGTGGAAGAAATCACAGATTTGAAAGCAGGTATGATCTTAGAAGGTACGGTCACCAACGTGACTAATTTCGGTGCCTTTGTGGATATTGGCGTACACCAAGACGGCTTGGTTCATATTTCTTCCCTTAGCGATAA
This sequence comes from uncultured Aggregatibacter sp., assembly GCA_963515835.1. Lineage (GTDB taxonomy): Bacteria > Pseudomonadota > Gammaproteobacteria > Enterobacterales > Pasteurellaceae > Aggregatibacter. Next base: position 4,885 of record CAUPZK010000039.1, on the reverse strand, counting down.
ATTTGTGGAAGATCCGCATCAAGTGGTGAAAACCGGTGATGTCGTAAAAGTGAAAGTATTGGAAGTGGATGTGGCGCGTCGTCGTATTGCATTAACCATGCGTTTAGATGAAAGTGCGGTGAAAAATGATGGCAAATCTGACCGCACTTTATCCGCAAAACCGCGTTCTGATAATGCCCGTCAAGACCGTAGTAATTCGCGCGCAAATAATGCGATGGGCAATGCCTTTGCAAATGCGCTGAAGAATTGGAAGAGATAGCTGATACTAGTTCAGTAAAAATATTAAAAATTGTGACCGTACTTTATTTCATTAAAGTGCGGTCATTTTTTATTGTGTTTTCATCAGATTCGTTTTATCAAGATGATAAAAATAAAAAGGCGTATCATTCGATACACCTTTCTAATCAGACTTATTATCAATTATTTGATAATTTTAGCTACCACGCCGGCACCTACAGTACGGCCACCTTCACGGATAGCGAAACGTAAACCTTGGTCCATCGCGATTGGGTGGATTAGGGATACAGTCATTTTAATGTTGTCGCCAGGCATTACCATTTCCACGCCTTCCGGTAATTCGATAGTACCGGTTACGTCAGTTGTACGGAAATAGAATTGTGGACGGTAACCTTTGAAGAATGGAGTGTGACGACCACCTTCATCTTTTGATAATACGTAAACTTCTGATTCGAAGTCTGTGTGTGGAGTGATTGAACCTGGTTTCGCTAATACTTGACCACGTTCGATTTCTTCACGTTTGGTACCACGTAATAATGCACCAATGTTCTCACCTGCACGACCTTCGTCAAGTAATTTACGGAACATTTCAACACCAGTTACGGTTGTTTTCGCTGTTGGTTTGATACCTACGATTTCAACTTCATCACCAGTACGGATGATACCACGCTCAACACGACCTGTTACTACTGTACCACGACCTGAAATTGAGAACACGTCTTCGATTGGAAGAAGGAACGGTTGGTCAATTGCACGCTCTGGTTCAGGAATGTAAGTATCTAAGTGGTTTGCTAACTCAAGGATTTTTTCTTCCCATTCTGCAACGCCGTTTAATGCTTGTAATGCAGAACCACGTACGATTGGAGTATCGTCACCTGGGAAGTCATATTGAGAAAGAAGTTCACGAACTTCCATTTCTACTAATTCTAATAACTCTTCGTCATCTACCATGTCGCATTTGTTTAAGAATACGATGATGTAAGGTACACCTACTTGGCGACCTAATAAGATGTGCTCACGAGTTTGTGGCATAGGACCATCTGTTGCTGCTACTACTAAGATAGCACCGTCCATTTGCGCCGCACCGGTAATCATGTTTTTAACATAGTCCGCGTGTCCTGGGCAGTCAACGTGTGCGTAGTGACGAGTTGGAGTATCGTATTCAACGTGTGAAGTGTTGATGGTGATACCACGCGCTTTTTCTTCTGGCGCGTTATCGATTTGGTCGAATGCACGAGCTGCACCACCGTAGTGTTTTGCTAATACGGTTGTGATTGCTGCTGTTAAAGTGGTTTTACCATGGTCAACGTGGCCGATTGTACCCACGTTAACGTGCGGTTTTGTACGTTCAAATTTTTCTTTAGACACGATTAAGTTTCCTCAATATATAAGCCCACAAGCCGATATGGCTTGTGGCCTTAGTTAAACAAAATTATTTTTTACGAGCTTCAATAACTGCTTCAGCCACGTTTTTCGGTGCTTCAGCATATTTTAATGGTTCCATTGAGTAGGAAGCACGACCTTGAGTTTGGGAACGTAAGTCGGTTGCATAACCAAACATTTCAGAAAGCGGAACTTCAGCGTCGATTTTAACAACGAATTCGTTTGCTTCTTGACCGTTTACCATCGCGCGACGACGGCTCAAGTCACCGATTACGTCACCTACATATTCAGGTGGAGTTTCTACTTCAACTTTCATGATTGGCTCAAGTAAAACTGGGTTTGCTTTTGCGAATGCTGCTTTAAATGCTAAAGATGCTGCAAGTTTAAACGCCAATTCAGAAGAGTCCACATCATGGTATGAACCGAAGTGTAAACGAACACCGATATCAACTACTGGGTAACCCGCTAATGGACCAGATTTAAGTTGCTCTTGAATACCTTTGTCAACTGCTGGGATGTATTCACCAGGGATTACACCACCTTTGATTTCGTTAACAAATTCATAGCCTGGACCTTCCGGCTCTAATGGGTACAAGTCGATAACAACATGACCATATTGACCGCGACCACCAGATTGTTTTGCGTGTTTACCTTCTACATCGTTAACACGAGTACGAATTGTTTCACGGTAAGATACTTGTGGTTTACCAATGTTAGCTTCCACTTTGAATTCACGTTTCATACGGTCAACGATGATATCCAAGTGTAACTCACCCATACCGGAAATAATGGTTTCACCGGATTCTTCATCGGTGTGAACACGGAATGACGGGTCTTCTTGTGCAAGACGACCTAATGCAAGCCCCATTTTTTCTTGGTCTGCTTTTGTTTTTGGCTCTACTGCAACAGAGATTACCGGCTCAGGGAATTCCATACGTTCAAGGATGATTGGTGCTTCAATTGCACACAATGTATCACCTGTTGTTACATCTTTTAGGCCGATTGCCGCAGCGATATCGCCCGCGCGAACTTCTTTAATTTCTTCACGTTTATTTGCGTGCATCTGTACGATACGACCAAAACGTTCACGTTTTTGACGTACAGAGTTTAATACGGTATCACCAGAATTAATTACGCCGGAATATACACGGAAGAAGGTTAAGTTACCTACGAATGGGTCAGTTGCAATTTTGAACGCTAATGAAGAGAATGGCTCTTCATCGCTTGCATGACGCTCACCTTCAGTTTCGTCAGGGTTGATACCTTTGATTGCTGGAATATCTGTTGGTGCCGGTAAGTATTCAACAACCGCATCAAGCATAGCTTGAACACCTTTGTTTTTGAATGCTGAACCACAAGTTACCAAGATGATTTCGTTTGCTAATACGCGTTGACGAAGACCTGCTTTGATCTCTTCTTCGCTTAACTCCTCACCACCAAGATATTTTTCCATTAATTCTTCGGAAGCTTCCGCTGCTGCTTCAACAAGGTTTTGACGCCATTCTTCGCAAGCGGCTTGCATATCTGCAGGCACATCTTCATAAGTGAAAGTCATCCCTTGGTCAGCTTCATTCCAGTTAATTGATTTCATCTTGATTAAATCAACAACACCGGTGAAGTTTTCTTCTGAACCTACAGGTAATTGAAGAGGAACAGCATTTGCACCTAAACGGGTTTTTAATTGATCAACCACGCGTAGGAAGTTAGCGCCAGTACGGTCCATTTTGTTTACAAACGCGATACGTGGAACTTGATATTTGTTTGCTTGACGCCATACAGTTTCAGACTGAGGTTGAACACCACCAACCGCGCAGTAAACCATCACCGCACCATCAAGAACACGCATTGAACGTTCTACTTCAACAGTAAAGTCTACGTGTCCCGGAGTATCGATAACGTTGATACGGTGTTGTTGGAACTGTTGTGACATACCAGACCAGAATGCAGTTGTTGCCGCAGAGGTAATGGTAATACCACGTTCTTGTTCCTGTTCCATCCAGTCCATGGTTGCTGCACCATCGTGTACTTCACCAATTTTGTGACTTACACCGGTGTAGAATAAGATACGTTCAGTGGTAGTAGTTTTACCTGCATCAATATGCGCACTAATACCAATATTACGGTATCTTTCGATAGGGGTTGTACGAGCCATTATTATAACCTTGTTTAATTTAATATCAGTTTATATAAGGGTAAGGCTTCATCTAAGATGAAGCCTTTAAATCTTAAAAGCGTATTACCAGCGATAATGAGCAAATGCTTTGTTCGCTTCAGCCATACGGTGAACATCTTCACGTTTCTTAACTGCCGCACCTTTATTTTCAGATGCATCAGATAATTCGTTCGCTAAGCGTAAAGCCATGGATTTATCACCGCGTTTACGAGCTGCTTCAACGATCCAACGCATACCTAATGCGTTACGGCGAACCGGACGCACTTCAACCGGCACTTGGTAGGTAGAACCACCCACACGACGGGATTTCACTTCCACAGTTGGACGTACGTTTTCTAATGCTGCTTCGAAAGCTTCTAAAGCTTCTTTACCGGTACGTTGAGCTAGTGTGTCTAATGCGTTATAAACGATAGATTCTGCGATAGATTTTTTACCATCTACCATGATGACATTGATAAATTTAGCAAGTAATTCTGAGCCGAACTTCGGATCCGGTAAAATCTTGCGTTGTTCAATACTACGACGACGTGGCATTGCGAATTTCTCCGTTTTATTATCTTCAGGATTACCCAAAACTCGTTTACAAGCCCCTCATTTTAATGAGAAATCTTGCTGTGCAAATGCACCTTTACTGGAGTCGTGGTTAATTAAATTTATGATTAATTAGCGTTTGGCCTTACTTAACGGAGAACCATTAAGCTTTAGGACGTTTAACGCCGTATTTAGAACGACCTTGTTTACGATCTTTCACGCCTGCGCAGTCTAATGCGCCGCGTACGGTGTGATAACGCACACCAGGTAAGTCTTTAACACGACCGCCACGGATAAGCACAACACTGTGCTCTTGAAGGTTATGACCTTCACCGCCGATGTATGAGGTTACTTCGAAACCATTGGTTAAACGAATACGGCATACTTTACGTAATGCTGAGTTCGGTTTTTTAGGTGTAGTTGTGTATACACGGGTGCATACACCACGTTTCTGCGGGCAAGCCTCTAATGCAGGAACGTTACTTTTTACAACCTTTTTCACACGCGGTTTGCGTACTAGCTGGTTGATTGTTGCCATTAAAAAACTCCAGTTTAATAAAA
>CAUPZK010000038.1:0-14615 GCA_963515835.1 uncultured Aggregatibacter sp. | reverse complement strand
AAGGGGAAAAGTTACAAATTATTGAAGCGAAAAACGAAGAACATGAGGCGGAACGTGTCGTGGGCGAACTCATTGCTCACCGTTTTATCGCGAAAACCCATTATCGTGATTATGCTATTTTGTATCGTGGTAACCACCAATCGCGTTTGCTGGAAAAAATTCTGATGCAAAACCGCATTCCATACAAAATCTCCGGTGGCACATCCTTTTTCTCCCGCGCAGAAATTAAGGACATGATGGCGTATTTGCGTTTGGTAGTGAATCAAGATGATGATGCAGCGTTTTTGCGCATTGTGAACACGCCAAAACGGGAAATCGGTACGGCAACACTGGGAAAATTGGGTTCGCTGGCACAAGAAAAACATGTCAGCTTATTTGAAGCGATTTTTGATTTTGAGTTGATTCAGAGGGTTACACCGAAAGCCTATGATGCGTTGCAAAAATTCGCCCGTTGGATTGTGGAATTGAATGACGAAATACAACGTTCCGAACCTGAACGCGCCGTGCGCGCCATGCTGGCTTCGTTACATTATGAAGAATATTTGTATGAATACGCCACCAGCCCAAAAGCGGCAGAAATGCAGAGCAAAAACGTGGCAACGCTGTTTGATTGGGTTGCTGATATGCTCAAAGGCGATGAATTTAACGAGCCAATGAATCTAAACCAAATCGTCACCCGCTTAACGTTGCGCGATATGTTAGAACGGGGCGAAGAGGAAGATGATAGCGATCAGGTACAATTAATGACGCTCCATGCCTCTAAGGGGCTGGAATTTCCGTATGTGTTTTTAATCGGCATGGAAGAAGGTATTTTGCCGCATCAAACCAGCATTGATGAAGACAATGTGGAAGAAGAACGCCGTTTGGCGTATGTGGGTATTACTCGTGCGCAGCAGAATCTGTGGTTTTCTCTGTGCAAAGAGCGACGCCAGTTCGGCGAATTGATTCGCCCGGAACCAAGTCGATTCTTGCTAGAATTACCGGAAGATGATTTGCAATGGGAACGGGATAAACCGCCATTAAGTGCCGAACAGCAACAGGCAAAAACGCAAAACCATATCGCCAATTTACGGGCAATTTTACGCGGGAAATAATCTGTGAATACGAAACTTGGAGTTGTCGAGAAATCGCACAACTAACTTGATTTCAAGCACTTTTCGGAAAAAATAATTTGACTTATTGTCATAAACCCGTATTATACCGCCCACAAACCGATTGTGGTGAGATGGCCGAGTAGGCTGAAGGCGCTCCCCTGCTAAGGGAGTATGGGGTCAAAAACTCCATCGAGGGTTCGAATCCCTCTCTCACCGCCATTTGTTGTTAGTTTTATTTATTCTGCACCCGTAGCTCAGCTGGATAGAGTACTCGGCTACGAACCGAGCGGTCAGAGGTTCGAATCCTCTCGGGTGCGCCATTTTAAATCGACTCTATTGTTTAAAATGGTCTAAGCAAATTAAACGTCAACTACGCACCCGTAGCTCAGCTGGATAGAGTACTCGGCTACGAACCGAGCGGTCAAAGGTTCGAATCCTTTCGGGTGCGCCATTTCACTTATTTGTAATTTCCAACTCATTTTCTAGAACAACTAAAAGTGCGGTCATTTTTTCGTGTATTTTTAACGAAACCGTTCTACCACATGTGGCTGATCCAATACTAATCCATATACATTTGCCAGAAAATAGGTTTGTTCTTCTTCGGGAACCTCCAACGGAATTAATTTCAATATCTTTTGGTGAATTTGCAAAACTTGCGGAAAAACCACCGCACTTTGAATTTCCTCCAAAAAATCAGCATACAACGGCGAAGCTCGATGGCCTCGTTGAATCCGCCCCAAGGCACTGGCAATATGCACCAACATCATTTTTACCTGCTCGGTTTCAACATCCACCTGCCAGCGTTGTTGCAAATGCCAACGTACATTCAATACCGTTTGCACAATATGTTCGTCAATTAATTCTCGGACCTGAAATGCCCAAAGTCGTTGTTGAAGATCCATTCGCTCACTCTCAAAAAAGTTGCCCAAGTATAACTGAATCGCCATGAATTAAACGGTGCATTGATCACAAAATTGTAGCAAAATAACTCCCCTCTCATTTTATTAAAGTAATTCGGAAAGCAACATGTTAGATAATGAAGTAATAAATCAGTATGACGGTTTAATTTTTGATATGGATGGCACGGTCATCGACACCATGCCCAGCCACGCCAAAGCATGGGAAATGGTCGGACAACATTTCGGTTATCCTTTTGATGGCAACTTATTATATGAAATGAGTGGTGCGCCGGTGAAAGAGATTGCTGTAGAAATGATGAAACGCTATGCCATGCCGCTAGATAAATTAGACGATGTCATTGAATTAAAAAGAGAATATGGCAAAAAGCTGATTATGCAACATGCCACATTGTTGCCCGCCGCCAATATTGTTCGCGCCTTTTATAATAAAAAACCGTTGGCATTAGGCACGGGCTCTCACCGCCCTATTGCAAAGATTTTGCTAGACAAATTCGATTTTGAGAAATATTTCTCCGCTATTGTAACCGCCGAAGACATTCAACATCATAAACCGGCACCGGATACGTTTTTACGTTGTGCAGAACTGATTCAAGCTAAACCGCAACGTTGCTTAGTATTTGAAGACGGCGATTTTGGCATCCAAGCCGGATTACGCGCAGGAATGGACGTGTTTGATGTGAGGGTCAACAAATTAATACGAGGTAATTCGTGATTATCGACGGGCAATCACAGCAGATCATGAAAATGACTTACCCGTTTCTTTCCTGCATATTGCATCATGTTTGATCTTTTTAGTTGGGATGGGTGGTTAGCCTTATTTGGCGAGCATCGATTGTGGATTATGCTCGCCAGCGCTTTTCTCAGCGCGACTGTCCTCCCCGGTAATTCCGAAATTATTTTTGTCACTCTCATCACACCGCTTTTATGGGCAGGCTCCCCTTATTTTTCTATCGATATTCAAAGCCTATTATGGATTGCTGTTATCGGAAACACGCTGGGCAGTCTGACTACCTATGCGCTTGGGCGCTGGCTTCCTACTTTTAATACACCGCTACAAAATGCAAAACTCACTTGGGTATTAGCAAAAACACAACGTTATGGCAGTATGATGTTATTTTTTAGCTGGTTACCGATCATCGGTGATTTATTTTGCGCCGTGGCAGGGTGGTTGCGATTAAATTGGCTACGCTGTTTAATCTTTATGACACTGGGCAAAATAGTGCGGTACGTTTTTTTGCTATTTTTTGGCGTCGCTATTCTGTAGCGCTGGGATTTTCCTGTAGAATGGCGAAAAAAAATGCCTCTCACAAGGAGAGGCGAATAACCTAAGGAACCAATTTTATTAAAACAACTGCAAGTTGCTTGTTAACTCTGACAGCAGTATAACGGAAAAAGTTCGGGAATAATTTGCAAAAATCTCAAAAAAAGTCTCAATTGACTATTTTATAAACAAAAATCACTCCATTTAAGGAAAATAAAATGCCATTACTTGATAGTTTTAAAGTAGATCACACTCGTATGAATGCGCCAGCAGTGCGAATCGCCAAAATAATGCAAACTCCAAAAGGAGATAACATCACTGTTTTTGACTTGCGTTTTACCATTCCCAATAAGGAAAATTTACCACCGAAAGGCATTCACACACTAGAACATTTATTTGCCGGCTTCATGCGTGATCATCTTAATAGTCAAGATGTCGAAATTATTGATATTTCGCCGATGGGCTGCCGCACCGGTTTTTATATGTCCTTAATCGGTAATCCGAATGAAACCCAAGTGGCACAAGCGTGGGCGGCCTCCATGCAAGATATTCTCAATGTAAAAAATCAACGAGAAATCCCTGAGCTCAATGAATACCAATGTGGTACATACACCGAACATTCTTTGGACGAAGCACATCAAATCGCGCAAAACGTATTAGCGCGCGGTATCGGTGTGAATAAAAACGAAGATTTAACCTTGGATGAAAGCTTACTAAAACAATAAGGAGCCCTTATGACCACCATCGGCACGCCATTAACCCCAAAAGCACTGAAAGTAATGATGCTTGGTGCAGGAGAATTGGGCAAAGAAGTTGTCATTGAATTACAACGTTTAGGTGTTGAAGTGATTGCAGTCGATCGCTATGAAAACGCGCCTGCACAGCAAGTGGCACACCGTGCTTACACCATTTCCATGTTGGATGGCGCGGCATTACGCGCCGTTGTGGAAAAGGAACGTCCTGATTTTATCGTACCGGAAGTGGAAGCAATCGCCACCGATACTTTACTTGAACTGGAACAAGAAGGATTCACCGTTATCCCGACCGCCAAAGCCACGAAGCTAACCATGAACCGCGAAGGCATTCGTCGTTTAGCTTCGGAAGAATTAGGCTTGCCAACCTCACCTTATGAATTCGTAGATAACTTTGACGACTTCAAAAGTGCGGTTGAAAAAATCGGCGTTCCGTGCGTGGTCAAACCAATTATGTCCTCCTCCGGTCATGGACAAAGCGTCATTCGTACCCTCGATCAAATCCAATCCGCATGGGATTACGCCCAAGAAGGCGGACGTGCCGGTGCAGGGCGCGTCATTGTGGAAGGGTTCATTAAATTTGATTACGAAATTACTCAGCTCACGGTGCGCCATGTGAATGGCACCTCATTCCTTGCCCCTATTGGACACATTCAAGTCGATGGCGATTACCGTGAATCTTGGCAACCTCAAGCCATGTCAGAAACCGCATTGAAAAAAGCGCAAGAGATTGCGGAGAAAATCACCGGTGCATTAGGTGGTCGTGGGATTTTCGGGGTGGAAATGTTCGTGCGTGGCGATGATGTGATTTTTAATGAAGTCTCCCCGCGTCCACATGATACCGGCATGGTGACCATGATCTCACAAGAATTATCTCAGTTCGCCTTGCACGCTCGCGCCATTTTAGGCTTGCCGATTCCAAGTATCGATTTCATCAGCCCGTCCGCCTCCAAAGCCATTGTGGTAGAAGGCAAATCCAACCAAGTACAATTTGCCAATTTAGAGCAGGTCCTTGCCGAACCGCAAACCAACTTGCGCATTTTTGGTAAAGGTGAAGTGAATGGTCATCGTCGTTTAGGGGTAATTTTGGCGCGCGACATCAGTGTTGAAAAAGCCTTAGAAAAAGCCCGTCGTGCTTATGACAAATTAGACGTGATTTTATAAGCTCAGCTTATCTTTGAATCCAATTAAAGTGCGGTGAAAAAATACTTTGTTTTTTCACCGCACTTTTTTTATTAAAAACCGACCGGTGCGGTGAATTCCATCGTTTCTCCGGTAATCGGGTGTTGAATCTGCAAGCTTTCTGCGTGCAAGCAGAGGCGAGGCGATAACGCTTTGGCTTGCGGATGTGCGTAGAATTTATCACCTAAAATCGGATGCCCAAGTGCCAGCATGTGCAAGCGTAATTGATGGGAACGCCCTGTAATCGGCGTAAGCTTTACGCGTGTCGTATTATTGGGATAACGTTGTAAAACATCGTAAAAAGTGACCGCTCTTTTGCCTCGTTCAAAGCAAATTTTTTGGCGAGGGCGATTTTCCCAGTCGCAAATCAGTGGCAACTCCACAACCCCATGATCGTGTTCCAGATGTCCCCAAACCAACGCCTGATAATATTTTTTCGGTTCGCGTTCACGAAATTGGCGTTTTAACTCGCGATCTGCCGCTTTGCTCAACGCAAACAACAAAATCCCACTGGTTGCCATGTCAAGCCGATGCGCCGGTTCACAAAAACCGTACTTTTCTTTCACCCGAGACATTGCGCTGTCGTAATATTGGGGCTGATTGCCCGGCACTGAAAGCAGACCGCTTGGCTTGTTCACCACCGCAATATAATCATCGCGATACACCAAATCCAGCCAAGGTTCTTGCGGCGGATTATATTCAATCAGGGCCATGCTTATTCCTTATTACTCACAATCACACGCAAACAATCTAAACGCCAAGTTGCCTGTTGTAACAGCTGTAAAATTTGTGTGCGTTGACGTTCTAACGTGTGAATTTCATCGGCGCGAATGTTTTTATTCACTTTTTGTAACGCGATTAATCGGTTGAGTTCTGCATCCAATTGCTGCTTGGCCTCTTGCTTTGCGGCATTGATAATCTGCTCACTTTGTGCCACCACCAAACGCTCACCTTGGGCAATCAGCCCTTCAATGCTCTGACGCAGCATTTTCACAATTTTATTCGCCACATTGCGCTCCATCGGCTTCAATTTGCGCTGTAATGTGTCAAATGCCACCTGCGATGCCAAATCATTACCGCAATTATCCAGCAACAGACGAATTGGCGTCGGCGGTAAGAATCGGGTTAATTGTAACCCTTGTGGCGCTTGGCTTTCCACCACATAAACCAACTCCAGTAACAGCGTGCCTGATGGCAGATTTTTATTTACCAACAACGCCACGGCGCTTTTGCCAATATCACCGGAAGTGATTAAATCAATGCCGTGGTAAATCATCGGATGATCCCAAGTGAGGAACTCCAACTCCTCACGCGCCAACGCCAGTTGACGGTCGAAAGTGACCGTGACACCTTCCTCTTTCAAGCCCGGGAAATCCGGCATAACCATCGTGCCTGTGGGCGTAATGACAATGGATTGCTCACCTAAATCTTCCTGTTCCACACCGATAACATCAAACAGATTCAAGGCGAAATTGACCAACTCTTGACTGCCGTCTTGCTCGGCAATGTCTTTTGCCAGCTGCTTCGCCGCCTCACCACCGTTAGAATTAAGCTCCAACAATAAATCACGCCCTTGTTCCAACAGCCGTTTCAGACGTAACCGTTCCTCTTGAGTACGCTCAATTAAGTCCTGACGAGCGTCAAGTGCGGTCGGATTTTTCAATGTTTTTTGCAATACTTCGGCAAATTGTTCGAACAATAAAGCGCCCATCGGGCACGTTTCATTGAAGGCATTCAAGCCTAAATGATACCAGTCTGCCAACACGGCTTGCGCACTGTCGGCAAAATACAGCTGATAAATTTGAATTTCTCGCGTTTGTCCAATGCGATCCAAACGCCCGATGCACTGCTCTAACAAATCAGGATTTTCCGGCAAATTAAACAGCACCAAATGACAAGCAAATTGGAAGTTTCGCCCTTCAGAGCCGATTCCGGAACTTAGCAGCACCTGTGCACCATTTTCTTGTTGGGTAAAATACGCCGCCGCACGATCGCGTTCCACAATAGACATTTTTTCGTGGAATACCGCACTACGAATGCCTTCTTTTTCACGCAAAATTTGTTCCAGCTGAATTGCCGTTTCGGCATAACGACAAATCACCAACACTTTTTCCTGTCGATGTTGTTTTAAAAAATCGATGAGCCATTGCACGCGCGGATCAAATTCCCACCATGCCATATTGGCGTTAAGTTCTCGCAGAAAATGTTCAGGATAAAGCGCACATTGCAACGGATTTTCGCCAAAGGCGAGGAGCGCTTTCACTGCATTTTCATATTGCTTCGGCTGAGATAAGGTAATAGGGTGATACACCCTTTTCGGGAAGCCCTGCACGCTTTGACGGGTATTTCGGAAAAATACACGCCCTGTGCCGTGACGGTCAATAAGCTGTTGAATTAACTTCGCCTTGCCGGTTTCAAAATTAATCGACTTCGCCAACAACAAGGAAATCGTGCGCTTTTCATCCACATTTAATGGGCGATTCTCCAGTAATGTCTTTGTGGCTTCAGCAATAGGCTGATAATTTTGCTGTTCCCTTAAAAATGCCTGATAGTCGTGGAAACGATGTGGGTCCAATAAATTCAAACGGGCAAAATGGCTTTGTTGCCCAAGTTGTTCCGGCGTCGCAGTGAGCAATAACACGGCAGGAATTTGTTGCGTGAGTTGTTGCACCAGTTGATATTCCAAACTTGGATTCACTTCGTCATACACCAAATGATGTACTTCATCGGCAATTAACATATCAAATTCAGCCGCCAAGAGTTGTTGTACGCGTTGTGGATGCTGTACCAACCAATCCAAGGCACAAATAATCAGTGATTCGGTCGTAAAGGGATTCACTTCTTCCCGCTCTTCTTCTGCGGCAAAATCAGCGCAACGTTCTTCATCAAACAGCGAAAAGTGCAAATTAAAACGACGCAGCATTTCCACCAACCATTGGTGTTGTAGTGTTTCCGGCACGATAATCAACACTCGGCGCACTTTCTCGGCAAATAATTGCTGCTGCAAAATCATGCCGGCTTCAATGGTTTTACCTAAACCCACCTCATCGGCCAACAACACGCGTGGCGCAATGCGCTGCCCGATTTCTTTCGCAATGTGTAATTGATGAGGAATTAACCCGGCGCGGATACCGCGTAAGCCGCGTAAGGGCGACTGAAATTGTGCTTTTTGGTATTGCAACGCTAGGTAACGCAACACGAAATGGTCATTACGATCAATCTGTGCGGAAAACAAGCGCTCTTGTGGTCGACAAAAAGAAATGCGATGAGCCAATTCCATTTCACTGACAACACGGTCTTCCTTGTCCTCTTGTTGTACCAAATAAAACAGCAAGCCATTATTTTCTGCCACATTGAGCACTTCACCATGCCAGCCTTCCACATGCTGAATCAAATCACCGATACGAAATTGCACACGATTTAACGGCGCATTTTGTACCGAATAAATACGTTGTTCTTGTGCTGCTGGGAAATCAATTGTCACTTGCCGAAAATCCACGGCACGAATGACTCCCAAGCCTAAATTATTTTCCGTTTCACTGATCCAACGCTGCCCAACCACAAAAGTCATGATGTTCTCTCTACTGATAAAAAGGCGTTATTTTAGCCCTGTTACGATGAAAAAGAAATGATACGGCTCCATTCATGTTTAACGTAACAACATCTTTTTTGTGATCAACAACACAAAAAAGTAGCAAATCCTTTACATTCTAAAAAATACTTTCTAATATGACCGCACTTTATCCCATTTGTGAGGTAACTATGAATCTACAACCGTATTTACATCAAGTAAAACAAGAACTTTTTTCCGATTGGAAACCTTTTGAAGTGTTTTGGCTATTTCTCTTTATTGCCGCACAAATTGTTGCTTTCATATTAGATCCACAATCGCCCCTAGCTATGATTTCCGGTATTGCCGGCGTAATTTGCGTGGTGTTTGTCAGTAAAGGAAAAATCAGTAACTACTTTTTTGGTTTGATTTTCGCCTATACCTATTTTTATGTAGCATGGGGCGCTAATTTTATTGGGGAAATGAATACAGTACTTTATGTGTATTTGCCGGCGCAATTTATTGGTTACTTCATGTGGAAAACCCACATGCAACAAGAAAAGAGCGGTGCAGAAAGCGTTATTGCGAAATCACTGACGCTGCAAGGCTGGCTCATCCTTGCCACCACAGTGATTGTCGGTACGTTATTGTTCGTGCAAGCCCTTAATGCGGCAGGCGGCAGCTCCACCGGATTAGACGGTTTGACCACCGTGATTACTGTTTCAGCCCAATTATTGATGATTTTACGCTACCGTGAACAATGGCTTTTATGGATTTTGTTAAATATCCTTTCCATTGCCTTATGGGCGGAAACCCCAGCCATGTATTTAATGTATAGTGCCTATTTATTAAACTCGTTATACGGTTATTACAACTGGACGAAATTAATGAAACAGGCCTAATAAACAAAAAAAACACCGCACTTTCTTTAAAAGTGCGGTGTTTTTTATGGTGTTTTTAGAAGTTCAAATAAAAATCCTGCGTCAATCTAACAAAATCGGCGTGATATTGATTCTGGGTGTCGTAGATAATCAATTTGTCATGCCGCAATGTTTGCGGTTGTGTGGCAAAGGTCAACAACATACGTTGTGGTGCTTTGCCTTGCTTAGTAATGACATCACAACGCGCAACACAATAAAGCGCGGTGCTTTTTAGCAAAGTTTCTCCTGCGTCAAAAGGTAGCACAAAACTGATTTTTCCCTTTGGGTCCAAGCAAGCAGCAGCGGTCTCTAACCAATGTAAATGACTCTGTGAGGCAAAATAACGGGCTGTATTCCGCTCCTCGTTACGACAATCTACCCCCGTTTGAAAATAGGGCGGGTTGGCGACAATCAAGTCGAAGCGCTTTGCTGTTTGAGTACAAAAACTATCTATATCCTGCTGATACACCTGAATTTTATTCTTCCACGGTGAAATTAATACATTTTCACGGGCTTGTTGTGCCGCCACGTGATCAATTTCCACGGCACAAATTCGGCTTTCGGCACAACTGCGTTGGGCCAACATTAAGGCGATTAAACCGCTTCCGCTACCTAAATCCAATATCTGTTTTGCCTGCGCCACATCAGCCCACGCGCCCAATAAAATACCGTCCGTCCCCACTTTCATGGCACAGCTATCGTGATTCACCTGAAATTGTTTAAAACGAAACCCCATATTACTCATCGAAAAACACCGCCAAAAAGGACCGCACTTTAACGGTAAAGTGCGGTATAATTCGGCGCAATTTTAATGCTAATGAACAACAAATACCAATGACAAACCTCACTCAATTTGCAGATTTTGATCTCGCGCCTGAATTACTCAACGCCCTCCAGAAAAAAGGTTACCAACGTCCTACTGCCATCCAACAGGAAACCATTCCTGCCGCGATGGAGGGCTTTGATGTCCTCGGGTCGGCACCAACCGGCACCGGAAAAACCGCCGCGTTTTTGCTACCGGCGATTCAACACTTATTGGATTATCCACGCCGTAAACCGGGCGCACCGCGTGTGTTGATTCTTACACCAACCCGTGAACTTGCCATGCAGGTGGCGGAACAGGCGGAAGAACTTGCCTGCTTCACCAAGCTCAGCATTGCAACCATCACCGGTGGGGTGGCGTATCAAAATCACGGCGAAATTTTCAATAAAAATCAGGACATTGTGGTGGCGACCCCGGGGCGTTTGTTGCAATACATTAAAGAAGAAAATTTTGATTGTCGCGCGGTAGAAATTCTGATTTTTGACGAAGCGGACAGAATGTTGCAAATGGGTTTTGGGCAAGATGCGGAAAAAATCTCGGCAGAAACCCGTTGGCGTAAGCAAACGTTGTTGTTCTCGGCAACCCTTGAAGGGGATTTATTGGAAGATTTTGCCGACCGCACATTAAACGAGCCGGTAAAAATTGATGCGGAACCGAGCCGCCGTGAGCGGAAGAAAATTCAACAGTGGTATTATCACGCTGACAGCAATGCGCATAAATTCAAATTATTGGCGCGTTTCATTGAGCAAGAGCAAGTCAGTAAGGGGATTGTATTCGCACGCCGTCGGGAAGATGTGCGCGAACTGGCGGAAAATTTGCGCAAACGCGGTATTCGTAGCACGTATTTGGAAGGCGAAATGGCGCAAACCCAACGTAACAACGCGATTGATAAACTGAAAAACGGCGTGGTAACGGTGTTGGTCTCCACGGATGTCTCCGCACGGGGTATCGATATTGATGACGTTAGCCACATTATGAATTTTGATTTACCGTACAGCGCCGATACGTATTTGCACCGCATTGGGCGTACCGCACGTGCCGGCAAAAAAGGCACCGCTGTGTCTTTCGTGGAAGCACACGATTATCGTCTGCTGGGCAAAATTAAGCGTTATACCCAGGAAATGCTGAAAGCCCGTGTGATTGAAGGTTTGGAACCACGCACCAAAGCGCCAAAAGACGGCGAAATCAAAACCGTCAGCAAAAAACAAAAAGCGAAAAAATTAGAAAAACGCGAAGCGCAAAAGAAAGCGACTAAAAAAGCCAAACAACGTCATCAAGATCGTAAAAATATTGGCAAACGCCGTAAACCAAGTGTTTCAACAACAGAAATCGCCCAATAATCGCCGGAATAAGATAACGCCATGATGCCAAAAGAGAATTTCGAACAGCATACGCCGATGATGAAACAATATCTGCAACTCAAAGCGGAGAATCCGGATATTTTGTTATTTTATCGCATGGGCGATTTTTACGAGCTGTTTTATGACGATGCAAAACGCGCCTCCGCACTGTTGGATATTTCGCTGACCAAACGCGGACAATCTGCAGGGCAGCCGATTCCCATGGCAGGTGTGCCTTATCACGCGGTGGAAGGCTATTTAGCGAAGTTAGTGCAGTTAGGGGAGTCCGTTGCCATTTGCGAACAAATCGGTGATCCGAATACGGCAAAAGGCCCCGTTGAACGCCAAATTGTGCGTATTGTCACGCCGGGCACAGTGAGCGATGAAGCGCTGTTACCGGAACGGCAAGACAACCTCATTGCCGCGGTATATCAGGAAAACGATCACTTTGGTTTGGCGACATTAGACATGACGTCCGGTCGTTTTCAGCTATGCGAACCTCAATCCAAAGCGGATTTGCAAACGGAATTACAACGCATCGCGCCGGTAGAATTGCTTTATTGCGAAGATTTTGCCGATTTTCAGCTAATCGAACACGCTAAAGGTTTGCGTCGTCGTCCTATTTGGGAATTCGAGCTAAAAACTGCAATTCAACAGCTTTGCCATCAATTTAATACTAAAGACTTGCTCGGATTCGGTGTTGAAGAAGCGATTCTGGGCTTATGTGCTGCCGGTTGTTTATTGCAATACGCACGCGAAACGCAACGCACCGCCTTGCCGCATATTCAAGGCATTCATCTCATTCAACACAGCGAAAATATTCAGTTAGACGCCGCAACCCGTCGCAATTTGGAGCTCACTCAAAATCTGGCGGGGGGGACGGAAAACACGTTGGCGGCTGTGTTGGATAAATGCGTCACCCCGATGGGCAGTCGCTTGCTCAAACGCTGGATTCACCAGCCGATTTGCGATGTAGAAAAACTCACGCAACGCCAACAAGCCATTGGTGCGATTTTAGAACAGGATTTAGTGGCGGATTTGCAACCTTATTTGCAACAAGTGGGTGACATGGAACGCATTTTAGCGCGCGTGGCGTTACGCACTGCCCGTCCGCGCGATTTAACCCGCTTGCGTACCGCTTTAGAGCAGATTCCTTATATAAAAAATCGGTTGGCGGAAAAAACGTCCGCCAAAATGACCGCACTTTACCAACAACTGGGCGATTTTTCCGTACAATTTGACCTTTTGCAACGGGCAATTATTGACAGTCCTCCAGTCTTAATTCGTGATGGTGGTGTCATTGCGACAGGCTACAATGCCGAATTGGATGAGTGGCGTGAATTAGCCGACGGTGCCAGCCGTTATTTGGAAGATCTGGAACAACGGGAACGGGAAAACACCGGCATTGATACCTTAAAAATCGGCTTCAATGCGGTGCACGGCTATTACATTCAAATTAGCCAGGGGCAAGCCCATAAAGCTCCGATTCATTATGTACGTCGTCAAACCTTAAAAAATGCCGAACGTTATATCATTCCTGAATTGAAAACCTATGAAGATAAGGTGTTGAAAGCAAAAGGCGCTTCTTTGGCACTGGAAAAGCAGCTATACGATGAAATTTTCGACCAATTATTACCGCACTTGGGTGACTTACAGCTTGCCGGTTTGGCATTGGCCGAATTGGATGTACTCACCAATTTAGCGGAGAGGGCGGAAAGCCTGAATTATGTGGCGCCGACCTTCTCGGAAAAAACAGGTATTCATATTCAAAACGGCCGTCACCCTGTGGTGGAACAAGTATTGAAGGAACCGTTTATTGCTAACCCAACAGAGCTTACCGAACAGCAACATTTCCTCATTATCACCGGCCCGAATATGGGCGGTAAAAGTACCTATATGCGCCAAACGGCATTGATTACCTTAATGGCGTACATGGGCAGTTTTGTGCCGGCAGACAGTGCGATAATTGGCCCTGTTGATCGTATTTTTACCCGTATCGGTGCTTCTGATGATCTCGCTTCAGGGCGCTCAACCTTTATGGTGGAAATGACGGAAATGGCGAATATTCTGCATCAAGCAACAGACAAAAGTTTGGTGTTAATTGATGAAATCGGCCGTGGAACCTCCACTTACGACGGTTTGTCCCTTGCTTGGGCTTGTGCCGAATGGTTAGCGAAGAAAATCCGTTCTTTAACCTTATTCGCCACCCACTATTTTGAGCTCACTGTGCTACCGGAACAGGTACAAGGCATCGGCAATATTCACTTAGATGCCATTGAGCATAATGACACTATCGCTTTCATGCATGCCGTACAAAAGGGTGCTGCCAGTAAAAGCTACGGTCTTGCGGTTGCTGCTTTGGCGGGTGTGCCACAACAAGTCATCAAGATCGCTAAACAAAGATTGGCACAATTAGAAAAACTGTCACAGCAAAACGCTAACCAACAGATTCTGGATCTTCGTTTATTAAATCAACGCCAAGGTGAATTAGCATTTGATCAGGCAGAAGATGAAAATAAGGAGATGTTATTGAATATGTTACAAGAATTAGATCCGGATGAATTAAGTCCAAAACAGGCGTTAGCCTATTTGTATCAGTTAAAGAAAATGGTAAAGCAGTAAAATAGGAAAGAAAAAAACCGCACTTTAGATAAAAAATCTAAGTGCGGTTTTTCTTATCTTTTATCTCTAACCGTTATGCTAACTTAGGTTCCACTCTAAAATATTCCGCTTTGCTTTCTATTTTTCCATCCCCCCAAAGCAAAAACCCCTG
>CAUPZK010000037.1:0-15015 GCA_963515835.1 uncultured Aggregatibacter sp. | reverse complement strand
CAACCAAAGTGACTTTAGAGCGTGACGACAAAGGGCGTATCGTGAAAGCGGTGGATGATGAAG
Organism: uncultured Aggregatibacter sp.; assembly: GCA_963515835.1. GTDB lineage: Bacteria > Pseudomonadota > Gammaproteobacteria > Enterobacterales > Pasteurellaceae > Aggregatibacter. The sequence continues at coordinate 14,952 of CAUPZK010000037.1, read as the reverse complement.
GGCATGAATTGGTACATGCCGGCATGACCAAAATGTCGAAATCCAAAAACAACGGTATTGATCCACAAGAAATGGTGGAAAAATACGGCGCGGACACTGTGCGCTTATTCATGATGTTTGCCTCTCCTGCCGAAATGACTTTGGAATGGCAAGAATCCGGTGTGGAAGGCGCGAAACGTTTCTTAGCACGCGTATGGAATTTGGTGTTTGAATACAACAAAAATCCGGCAAAAACAGCCGTCAATCCGACCGCACTTTCTAGCACTCAAAAAGCGTTACGTCGTGATGTCCACAAAACCATTGCGAAAGTAAGCGATGACATTGGTCGTCGTCAAACGTTCAATACAGCGATTGCGGCAGTCATGGAATTAATGAACAAATTGACCCGCGCACCGTTGGATGACGAGCAAGATCGTGCCATCATGGCGGAAGCCCTGAGCGCTGTCGTACGTATGCTTTATCCAATTACGCCACACATTTGTTTCCGTTTGTGGCAGGAATTAGGCAACCAAGACGCCATTGATTTTGCGCCATGGGTGGAAGCCGACCCTGACGCGATGATTGAAGATGAAAAATTGATTGTGGTTCAAGTGAACGGCAAAGTGCGTGGTAAAGTCACTGTGGCTGCAGAGGCAGATGAAGAAAGTGTGAAAGCGATCGCTTTTGCCGATGAGAACGTCAAACGTTTTACCGATGGAATGCAAATTGTTAAGGTAATTTACGTTGCCGGCAAATTGCTCAATGTTGTGGTGAAACCGCAGTAATTTAATCAAAAAAATGACCGCACTTAATGCAAAGTGCGGTCGATTTTTAAGGTGATTTTTATGTTTAAACAGCTTAAATCCTTACTTCTTACCGCCAGTGTTTTTGGTTTATCCGCTTGCGGATTTCACTTCCAAAACGGTGAACTGATTCCGCAAGAATTGCAAACCTTGCACTTGGAAAGTAGCGATCCTTATAGTGACATGGCAGTGTCTATGCGTCGTCAATTACAGTTGAATAATGTTAATTTGGTGGAAGCTAAGGCGGGTGTGCCGGTTTTACGTTTGAATAAGACAATGACATCTGAGCATGTGGTGTCTATTTTTAAACAAGGTCGTGAAGCAGAAAAACTATTAGTTTTGGACGTGGAAGCCAGTGTGAAATTGCCAAACAAAGATGCCTTCCCAATTTCGACTAAAGTGAATCGTACATTCTTTGATTATTCTCGTGCCGCTTTAGCGAAATCATCGGAAAAAGAGGTGATTTGGCAAGACATGCGCGAGCAGGCGGCTCGTCAGTTAATGAATAAAATGGTTGCCTTGCAACATCAAATCCAACCGAAATAATGAACCGTTTATTTCCTGAGCAACTTATTCCTTCGTTAGAGCGCAAATTAGCTGCGCTCTACTTTTTAGTGGGGGAAGATCCTTTATTAATTGAAGAAAGTCTGGATGCCATTCAACAAGCGGCAATGAAGGCGCTATTTGATGAAAAAATAGGGCTGGAAATTAACGTCTCCACCGATTGGAATGACTTATTCGAACGGGTGCAATCTATGGGCTTATTTTTCAATAAGCAGATTATCGTATTAGATTTACCCGAAAATTTGACCGCACTTTTACAAAACAAACTATCAGAGTTTATCTCTTTACTGACGCCTGATGTGTTGCCGGTGTTTCGTTTTGCTAAGTTGACCAAAGCCATTGAAAAACAAGCATGGTTTGTGGCGGCTAACCAATATGAACCGCAAGCTGTTGTCATTAATTGCCAAACACCAAATGCGGAACAATTGCCTCGCTGGGTGGTTAATCGGGCAAAATCGTTGGGGTTAAGTATTGAGCAGGAAGCGGTGCAGCTGCTTTGTTATAGTTATGAAAATAATCTATTGGCACTCAAACAAACGCTGCAATTACTGGATTTATTGTATCCTGATCATAAATTGACGTTTACTCGTGTTAATAGCGTGGTGGAGCAGTCTTCGGTGTTTACCCCGTTTCAATGGGTGGATGCCATGCTGGCAGGGAAAGCAAGTCGCGCTTGTCGGATTTTAAATGGTTTGAAAGACGAGGATATTCAACCTATTGTTTTATTGCGTACGTTGCAGCGGGATGTAATGACGTTATTCGAACTTAGCAAAACTGAGCAACGGCCATCGCTTGATTCGTTATTACCTACCTCTCAGCTGCGTGAACACTTTGATCGTTTAAAAGTATGGCAAAACCGTCGAGTATTGTTTACTCAAGCCGTCCAACGTTTAACTTACCGTAAACTTTATCTTTTCTGTCAACGGCTTGCGGAAGTTGAGCGTAGTGCAAAGCAAGAATTTAATGATGATGTTTGGCTGCAACTGGAAGCGTTGTCCATTGAGTTTTGTGCTACCTCATAATGCCTAATGGTTATTATTGTTTCTCTTTATCGCTAAAATTCGTATAATAGGCTGTCGCCTGATTTGAGGCGATATTTTCAAACCATTATGGAGAAAAAAATGAAAAAAGTATTAGTTGCAGTATTATTATCTGGTTTTGCAATGTCCGCATCTGCTGGCTTATCTAAAAGCTGTGAAACATATTTTGCTGAAATTGACTCTTTTGTGAGTGCAGTACCTGCAGCACAACAAGCAATGATGAAACAACAATATGAAGCAAGTAAACAACAATTATCTGCTTTACCAGAAGCTGCACAAGAGCAAGCTTGCTCCCAAGCAACTGAACAATTAAAACAAGCTAAAGCGGCAATGGGCAAATAATTAAGCTTTTTGTTTTTCTCAAAGACCCAACAATTGTTGGGTCTTTTTTATGGACGAGAGTTAAGATTCGGCTAATAAACGTTGAATGAGTTTGGCATTTGCCGGAGGGAATTGACCGGCATCCAGTTCGTTTTGTGCCAACCAGAAACCTTCTTGTCCTTCACGCCCAAAAGGCTCGCCAACCCATTCTTCAACCAGATAAAAAAAGAAAGAAATCACTTTGGTTGGGTATTCAAATTCAAAACGCTCAAACAGCTGCGCATTGAGTACCACAATACCGATTTCTTCTTCTAGTTCCCGTTTTAATGCCTGTTCCGGTGTTTCGCCTTTATCAACTTTACCGCCAGGAAACTCTAGGGACTGGGCAAAGTCTTGTCCTTCTAAGCGTTGGGTTAAATAAATTTGACCGAATTCGTTACGAATAATCCCGGCGGCAACCTGTACAAGCGGCTTCCTCATTTTTCTATCCTTCAGTGAATATTCATGAAAAAAAGTGCGGTTAAAAATTTAATTGTTTTTCTAACCGCACTTTTATTTATTTCCAATTAATGTCTGGCACGACTGCCGTGGCAATGTTTGTATTTTTTACCGGAACCACATGGACAAGGTTCATTACGCCCGATTTTATGGTGTTCTTCTACCGCATTTTGAGCGCCTTGTTCATCCTGTGATTCTTCATTGTGATACTGCATTGTTGCTGCTTCACGTTGCGCCAATTCTTGACGTAAACGCTCAGCTTCTTCCATTTCCTCTTGTGTGCGAACTTGAACACGACTTAAGGTAGTGACCACGCTTAATTTCAAGGCATCCAACATTTCGGTAAACATTTGGAAAGACTCTTTTTTGTACTCTTGTTTCGGATCTTTTTGCGCATAACCGCGTAAATGAATACCACGGCGTAGGTGATCCATCGCAGATAAATGTTCTTTCCAAAGTTCATCTAGGGTTTGCAACATTACGCCTTTTTCAAAATTGCGCATGGTTTGTGCACCGGCCAATTCTTCTTTGCGTTTATATTCATCCGTAGCCGCTTGAATAATACGCTCACGCAAGGTTTCTTCATGCAGATGATTGTCTTCATCCAGCCATTTGGTGATAGGTAAATCCAGCGCGAAATCTTGTTTTAAACGTTGTTCCAATGCCGGCACATCCCATTGTTCTTCCAGTGATTGTGGTGGAATGTATTGATCGATAATGCTGTTGAATACGTCCTGACGAATCACATCGATAGTTTCAGAAATATCGTCATTTTCTAACAATTCATTGCGTTGTTCATAAATCGCGTGACGTTGGTCGTTTGCCACATCATCAAATTCGAGTAAGTTTTTGCGTCCATCGAAGTTGTGTGCTTCCACTTTTGCTTGTGCAGAGGCAATCACTTTCGCTAATAATTTAGACTCCATGGACTCGCCAGGTTGACTGAAGGCTTTACGCATCATGTTAAGTTTGCCTTCATTGAGGTAAATACGCATTAACGCATCGTCTAAGGATAAATAGAAACGGGAAGAACCTGGGTCCCCTTGACGACCGGAACGACCGCGCAACTGGTTGTCGATGCGACGAGATTCGTGGCGTTCAGTACCGATAATGTGCAGGCCACCGGCTTGTTTTACAATGTTATGGCGTTCTTGCCATGCGGCTTTGATTGCCTCAATTTGTTCCGGCGTTGGATTTTCCAGTTTATCCACTTCCGCTTTCCAGTTACCTCCCAGCACGATATCTGTACCACGACCTGCCATGTTGGTGGCGATAGTGACGGCTCCCGGATACCCTGCATTCGCGACGATTTCCGCTTCTTGTGCGTGGAACTTGGCGTTCAACACATTATGCTTAATGCCCGCTTTGGTTAACGCCTTGGAAAGTAATTCGGATTTTTCAATGGAGATTGTGCCCACTAATACCGGTTGCTTACGTGCCACGCAATCTTTGATGTCCTCAATAATGGCGTTGAATTTGTATTCTTCTGTTTCAAACATCACATCAGTGCGATCGTCACGGATCATTGGGCGATTGGTCGGAATGACCACGGTTTCTAAGCCGTAAATTTTTTGGAATTCAAAGGCTTCCGTATCCGCCGTGCCGGTCATCCCCGCTAATTTCTCGTATAAACGGAAGTAGTTTTGGTAAGTGATAGAGGCGACAGTTTGGTTTTCGCTTTGAATGCGAACCCCTTCTTTGGCTTCGATGGCTTGGTGTAAGCCGTCCGACCAACGACGGCCTGCCATTGTACGACCGGTGTGTTCATCTACGATAACAATCTCGCCATCTTTTACAATGTAATCCACATCACGTTCAAATAAGGTATGAGCGCGCAATGCCGCCATAACGTGGTGTAACAAAGAAATTTTAGACGGTGAATAGAGGGATTCTGTGTCTTTCATGAACCCATGTTCAATTAACCATTGTTCGCATTTTTCTTGCCCACGTTCGGTCAAATAGGCTTGTTTGGTTTTTAAATCCAACGTGTAATCGCCGGTGCCTTGATATTCTTCGGTATCTTCTTTGTCTTGTTTAATTAAGACAGGAATCAATTTGTCGATAGCCATATAAAGTTCGGAGCTGTCTTCTGCTTGACCGGAAATGATTAACGGCGTACGCGCTTCGTCAATTAAGATGGAGTCCACCTCATCCACTAACGCATAGTAGAGATCTTTTTGGAAACGCTCTTGCGGGGCGTGCGCCAGATTGTCACGCAAATAATCAAAACCTAGCTCACTGTTGGTGGCATAAGTAATGTCTGCTGCGTAGGCTGCGCGTTTTTCTTCCGGTGACATGCCCGGCACGTTTACGCCGACAGTCAGGCCTAAAAATTCGAATAATGGACGGTTGGTTTCCGCATCGCGGCGGGCAAGATAGTCATTCACAGTAACCACATGCACGGCTTTGCCCGGTAACGCGTTCAAATAGCATGGCAACGTCGCGGTTAAGGTTTTCCCTTCACCGGTACGCATTTCCGCGATACAGCGACTGTTAAGCACCATACCGCCGATAAGTTGCACGTCGAAATGACGCATGCCAAGCACACGTTTACTGGCTTCACGCACGGTTGCGAATGCTTCCGGCATTAAACTTTCCAAGGTTGCGCCTTGTGCTAAACGGTCACGGAATTCCGCCGTTTTGGCTTTGAGTTGTTCATCGCTTAACGATTCGTATTCCGGCTCAAGTTTATTAATTTTGACGACGATTTTATTGAGGCGGCGCAAAACACGGTCGTTACGGCTGCCAAAAATTTTAGTTGCAATAGTTCTAAGCATAATTCTTTCTTTTTAAAAACAGATAAATGAAATCGTTTAATGACATTAAACGACGGAATAAATAAGACAATCGAGGCTAAATGAATACCGGTCCGGCACGAATTGGCGCATGAGAAATAAATGGCGAACGCGAAAAGTGCGGTTCGTTTTGGGAGAGAATTTCAACTGCCGGTAAGGTCTGTTGCGGTTGAAATTGTTGCTGGCGGGTTTGTTGTAATAACGACACCGCCGTTAAAATTTGAGGCGTATTTTGCGGTTGCGTATTTTGATAGTTTTCATTACCAACAGAGGTGGGATAATTCAGTTCCTGTGTTGCGGGCAAAACAAAAATCGCCAGCATGCCGAGGAGCAGTCGCGACCAAAAATTGTGTTTGCTTTTGTTGGAAATAATCATAAGGATTTCACTATCAAAAAATTGTCGGTATTGTAGCGGAATTTCGCTACAATGTCATAAATATTAGGGCGGAGAAGCGGAAAACAAGGCAATGCGTTATCAAAAACCGATCAATATTCACACCTTATTGCAAGATTCGCCATTGGCGAAAATGATGCAAAAAGGCGTTCGACTGAATGAACTAAATCAGCAAATGAAAGCGTTCTTTCCTGCTGAATTTGCCGGGCTGTATCGTATTGCCAATATTGAGCAACAGAGTTTGCGTATTGAGGTAGCCAACGCCATGGTTCGCCAAAGTTTTTTGTTTCGCCAGCAGGCATTATTGGGCGTTATTCAGCAGCATTTGCCGGAAATTACCGAGTTAATTTTTTACATTAACCCAGAATTTCGTTCTGAGGCATAAAAGTGCGGTGTCTTTTTCAGGCGTTTTTACGGAGCTGAGATGAAAATAGGGAAGTTAGCCAAAGCGGTGGGCTGTAGTGTAGATGCCATTCGATTTTATGAGCAAAAAGGCATCATGCCACGCCCGCTACGTTCTGCAGGTGGTTTCCGTTTATACACGGACGAGCATGTACAGCGCTTGTCATTTATTTGTTATTGCCGATCTTTGGATATGTCCCTGGAAGAAATCAAATTGCTCTTGAGTTTGGACACTGCATCAGAACAACAAAAAACAGAAATTAATCAATTACTCGATCGACATATTCAAGACATCGCCAAACATATTCATCGTCTGCAACATTTACGCATGAATTTGTTGCAATTAAAACAGCAATGTGGCGCATCGGAACAGCAGAATTTACTGCAGATCTTACAGCGTAGCCATGCGAGGTTTAGACCGATAAAATAATTTGAAACACCATAAAAAAGCACCGCACTTTTTCACTAAGTGCGGTGCTTTTTTTATTTGTTTTTTAGCCGATAACTTGCGGGAGGACACCTGCTTGAATTAGGAATGGGATGACGATAATTAAAATCCCAATAAGCAAAGCAACGACCAACGCAATGTTTCCACCGGTAACACGATAAGGTAAATTTTTATGCTGTTTTCTTGTTCGCCATGCTAATCCGATAGGCAAAATGAGACAGTAGAAAGCACACAATAAACCGGCGTAACCGAGTGCTGCCAAGAAGCCGTTTGGATAGAACAGGGCGAACAGCAACGGCGGAATAAAGGTGGTGATGGTTAAGCTAATTCTGTTTGCCGGAATTTTGGTGCGTTTGAATAAATCATTGAGCCCTTCAAATAACCCTAATGCCACACCTAAGAAGGAGGTGATCAAGGCAAGCGAGTAAAAGACACTTAACACATTACTCAAACTGTCGGTGAGGGCTTTGGTGGCATTGATTAAGCCGGTGAGCGTCGGATTATCTTTTAATACTGCGACAAATTCACGCTGGCTTAAGATACCGTGAGTCGCGAGCTGCCATAATAAGTAAGCAACCAACGGAATCGAAGTGCCGATAATAACGGCGTTTTTGAAACGTTTGACATCGCCATCCAAGTAGCTATTGATACTCCCCATGACCACATGGAAACCGAAAGACGTAAAGAAAATCGGTGCAGCGGATAAAATCAACGCATAATCCAATGGTTTTTCCATGAGGTTTTCAAGGCTGATGCGTGGCAACATCATGGCTAATACAAGAATGAAGATGATGATTTTGCCGGAAAAGAGCAATCGGGTAATGCCATCAACACCACTGGTACCAATGACGACAAAGGCACCAAGAAGCACGGTGAACGCAAGAATAGACATTTTCAGCGTGTTTTCACTTGAGCCAAAGAGATCGGCCGGCAATACGTTAGCTAATAATGAGCCACCGCCGGTCATATAGGCAGCGGATAAGGCGTAAAGGAGAACAAACAAGGAGACAGTAGAAATGATGCGCCCCGGCATGCCAAAGTATTTTTCTGCTAAGCTGGCAACACCGTCATCTTTACATTGTGCGGTTTGATATACTTCTACGAACAACAATCCGCTGTAAGCAAGAAGTAACCAAAGCCCGAACAGCAAAGCCGCAGTGAAGCCGAAGCCCATGCCGGCAGATGTCAATGGCATGGCTAACATGCCGGCGCCAATAGAGGTTCCTGCGATAATTAAGGCACTGCCTAAAGTTTTATTTTTTAACAACATAAAAAATCCTAAAAAGTAAACGAGTAGGTGACATAAAATAACCCTATACGACCTATAAATAAATAGCTTTTATACAAAGTGCGGTCAGATTTTTGGGTGTTTTTAATAGCATTATAAATTTCGATCATCGACACCGATATAAAGGTAGTTCCCTTGCTCATCACACAGGCTGCGAAATCCTACGTTGATAATTTGATAACTTTGTTGTACCGGAGTTGCATATTGAAAATTTTCGTGGTGATGGCCGTGATAAATTTGTTTGACGCCCATTTTCTCGGCAAGTTGATTGATAACGGCAAAACCTGATGGATGCGGTTTTGGCGCTTCATGACAAATCAAAATGTCGGCTTGATGTTGCTCTAATACTTCAATATCTGAAGGGAAAATCGAGGTGCGGTGACGTAATGGCACACCACCGCGCCATATTTTTTCTTGTGAACAATATTGGCAATAGTGAATCGGATCAAAGAAAAGCGGTTTATTCGGAGGCATCCAGATTTGTCCGCGAAACACGCCACCAAGTCCGGCAATGCGCTTTCCTTGAATTTCTTGTACCCGACCGTGCAGGCTGCGCGTATGCCATTCTGTTCCCCAAAGGGATTCAAAGGCCGCAACGGTTTTACTATCATGGTTGCCGTGAATAAACCAAAGATCTGCATATTGCGCCAGTTTCTCCAACGGTTCCGGGGTGGTGAGTTGTAAATCGCCAAGAATGACCAATGCCACATCCTTTTGTGCTTTTATAAATGGATAAAGGTGGTCAAAACTGCCATGGGGATCGCCTGCAAATAAAATCATATTCTCTCTAATTTAAAAAATGGAATGCCCATGCTCGCTATTGAGTTCAGGGAGTTCTTCTTCGTTGAGTATCTTTTCAACGATGGCTTTAACTTGATTGTAACGGTCTAAATAACTCGGTGATTCAATTTCAATGTAAGGCACTTTGTATTTATCTAACAATTTTTTGAGTAAATGTTGAAAACGTTGTCGTTGTTTTTGGCTGCCTAAACTGCGTAAACCATCGTCCACCCATTGGGTATTATTGTTTAGCAAAATGGTCACATCAAAAGGGTATTCTTTAATCATGGAATCCAAAAATGGATGCGCTTTACCTTCATACTGAATACAAAATGCCTGTGTTGTAATAAAGTCCGTATCAATAATCGCCACTTTATGTGCATGACGCACAGCATAGTCAATGTAGCGTTGATGCCCCAATGCCATTTGTGGATAGTCGGAATATTGCATTGCTTGTTCGTCACCGCCCAGTTGTTCAAAGACGAATTCGCGACCATATTCCCACGCCGACGTGGTGTTAAACACGGTGGCCAGTTTGCTCACCAATACGCTTTTTCCGCTGCTTTCACCGCCCAAAATTGCAATGGTTTTAGAGAAGAATGGGCGTACTTCTTTCGGAATGAATTTCCAATAATGGAACGGTTTATTGCGAATTTTTGTAGCGGAAATATTAAAAAATTCTCGTTCAGGATCGACCAAAGAAACTTCTAGATTTAAATACTTTTCATAAGGGGCTTTGTCTTGAATTTCGCTACTGAATACGACGCTAGGTTCAAATCCTTTTTCTTTAAATAATTCCTTCACGCGTTCAGCCCAAGCCGGCCAACCATTTGGATAACTTGGTAAACCATCTTCAATTAAGTGATGAATGAAAATTTGATTCTTTTGATACTTAAAAATTTGTTGCATCCAACGCAAGCGATCTTGTACTGTTGGCATGCGCTTCATTTTGCTGTCATAAAATAGTTTTAAATCGCGCTCTGTGTCGCTACACACAATAACATGTACTTCATCGACCTTACTGAACGCTTCATAAATCATATTAATATGGCCGGTATGCACGGGATAAAACTTACCGAAAATAACACCGACTTTTTTATGGTTAGGTTCTGTAATTTGTAGTACACGATGGATCGCACTGAGTTTATTGGCGCTCGGGTTTTTAATTTTTCCGCTCACTAACTGATTGAAATAAGCACGGGTGATATTGGCGCGTTGGCAAATATCATTGACCTTGAGGTTTAGTTGTTTACGTTTTTCTTGTAAATAATAAAAAGCGGACATACTCATCTCCTTATGAAAGAAAGCATGGGCAAAAGTGCGGTCGAGATTTATCGTGTTTTTACGCAAGTAGTTTAATGATGAAGATGCGTGAATACAGGAATATGTTGTATAACATGCACTATTTTTGAGGAATCTAGCATGGATGCCTCAATTTGGTGAATGATTTGCGCTATTGTATGCAAATCAGCTCTAAATAAAAACATTTTTTCTTCATTTGCTTTGCGCTATACTGTGCCCGCATTCTCAGGGCAGGGCGAAATTCCCTACCGGTGGTAAATATGTTTAAACATAAAGCCCACGAGCGTTTGCCTTTATAGGCAAAGTCAGCAGATTTGGTGTAATTCCAAAGCCGACAGTAAAAGTCTGGATGAAAGAGAATTTTAGTGACTTAATTTATTAGGTTGCTCTTGTTGTTATATGCGATTTGTATTGGCAACACTCCCTCATCAGCCCTGGTTCTGGTATCTCAAGTTTTAACGAAGGAATTTACTATGAATCAGTCATTATTATCCCAATTCGGCACCGCAGAAGAACGCGTTATTAACGCGATCAATACCTTTAAACAAGGTCATGGCGTGCTTGTTCTTGATGATGAAGATCGTGAAAATGAAGGCGATTTGATTTTCCCGGCAGAAACCATTACTCCCGAACAAATGACGATGTTAATTCGTTATGGTAGCGGCATTGTGTGTTTATGTATCACGGATGAATTGTGCCAACAGTTAGCCTTGCCACCAATGGTGTCGGATAACACCAGTGTGAATAAGACGGCGTTTACGGTGACGATTGAAGCGGCGAAAGGCGTGTCCACCGGTGTTTCTGCAGCAGATCGCGTGACAACGATTAAAACAGCGATTGCCGATGGTGCAAAACCGACAGATTTACACCGTCCGGGCCATGTGTTTCCATTACGTGCGGCAAATGGTGGTCTACTGGAACGTCGCGGACATACAGAAGCGTCAGTTGAATTAGCGCGTCTTGCCAGTTTTAAACCTGCCGGGGTGATTTGTGAAATCACAAATGATGATGGCACTATGGCAAGAGCACCACAGATTGTGGAATTTGCGAAAAAGTTTGGCTACGCGGTGGTGACAATTGAAGATTTAGTTGAGTATAAATTACAACAAAAATTGTGATGAATCTTTGATGGAAAGTGCGGTGGGTTTTAGAAACATTTTTAAAACCCACCGCACTTTTGTTTTGGGTTATTTTCCTTTTTTCACCCAATAGCGATAAGGCATTTGATCTGTTTCGCTATGTAGCAACGTATGATCCATGAATTGGCAGAAACTAGGAATATCACGAGTTGTTGCCGGATCATCGGCAAGCATTAACAGTACGTCGCCTTCTTGTAAATGGCGAATGTGTTTGCGTATCAACATGACCGGTTCTGGGCAACGTAAGCCAATAGTATCAAGTGTTTGAGTGATTTTGATATTATCCATCTTTGCTATTTATTAGGAAAAATTACGGGATATAATACAGAAAGTATGATACAAAATCAGCAAAATTCCTTAAGCACATCAAACGTATGATTGAATACCAAATTCCAAAAAGTGCGGTAGATTTTTCCGAAGAAATTAAAAAAAGCCGTTTTATTACTTATTTGCAACATACGGAAGGCTTGGAGCAAGCAAAAGCATTCTGGGCAGAAATTAAGGCATTGCATCCAAGTGCGCGTCATTGGTGTTGGGCAGCAGTTGCCGGTAGTCCGAGGGATTCTCAACAATTTGGTTTTTCTGATGATGGCGAGCCGAGCGGTACTGCCGGAAAACCCATGCTAGTAGCGTTGCAAGGGAGTGGATTGGGTGAAATTAGTGCGGTGACGGTACGTTATTATGGCGGTATTTTGTTGGGTACCGGTGGATTGGTTCGCGCTTATAGTAGTGGGGTTCAACAAGCATTAAAATTGTTGGAAACTGACACGAAAGTGAACTATGCACATTATGAAGTACGGTGCGATTATCCACAGATTAGCGGACTGCAGACGTTATGTGAGCACCATGCGGTGTTGATTTTGGAACAAGATTTTCAGGCTCAGGTTACGTTACGTTTGGCGATTCGCCCTGATAAATTTACGTTTTTTCAGCAAGCGTTAACGGAACGATTCGCGGGGCAGTTAGGTTTAGTAAAAATAGAATAAGAGAGATTTTTAGTGCATTTTTTATCCATTTTACGCATCGTCGGGATTTTAGTGATGTGCTTTTCCTGCACCATGTTATTGCCTGCATTTGTCGCGTTATTATACGGTGATGGCGGCGGTAAAGCCTTTATTCAATCTTTTGTGATGAGTGCGATTGCCGGTGCGATTCTTTGGTGGGCCTGTCATGAACATAAGGAAGAGTTGCGCTCGCGGGAAGGTTTTTTAATTGTTGTGGCTTTTTGGGTCGTCATGGGAAGCCTCGGCGCCATTCCTTTTATTCTCTCTGAGAATCCGGATTTAACGGTATCTTCCGCCTTTTTTGAAGCCTTCTCCGGTTTAACTACCACGGGCGCAACAAATATTGTTGGGTTAGATAATCTGCCGAAGGCGATTTTGTTCTATCGCCAGTTATTACAATGGCTTGGCGGGATGGGGATCATTGTATTAGCAGTGGCGATCATTCCTTTATTAGGCATCGGTGGTATGTCTCTTTATCGGGCGGAAATTTCTGGTCCACTCAAAGAAAATAAAATGCGACCACGTATTGCCGAGACTGCTAAAGCATTGTGGCTTATTTATGCTTCTTTAACTCTACTTTGTGCCTTTGCTTACTGGCTTGCAGGCATGTCAACTTTTGATGCGATTAGCCACAGTTTCTCTACCGTTTCTATCGGTGGTTTTTCGACACATGATAGCAGTATGGCGTATTTTAATAGCCCGGCCATCAATCTTATCACGATTGCTTTTTTACTGGTTTCTGCTTGTAACTATGCGTTGCATTTCAATGCTTTTTCTAATCTTGGTAAAAAAAATATTTTTGTTGGCTATTTTCGCGATCCGGAATTTCGTTTCTTCATGTTTATTCAGATTGCTTTAGTGGCGATCTGCTTTTTTATGTTGTTAACCAATCATCATTTTGATGGCGCTTTGAAGAATTTTGAACAAGCTGCCTTCCAATCCGTATCGATTTCAACGACAGCGGGTTACACCACATCAAGTTTTGAACGATGGCCATTATTTTTGCCTATTCTGCTTTTATTTACTTCTTCTATTGGCGGATGCGCAGGTTCTACAGGTGGTGGTTTAAAGGTTATACGAATTTTGGTTCTTTCATTACAAGGAAAACGTGAACTTAAACGATTAGTTCATCCTAATTTAGTATACCCTGTCAAACTGGGTAAACGGGTTCTTGATGAGCGGGTGATACAAAGTATTTGGGCATTCTTTTCTGCCTATTTACTGGTTTTTTTGGTGTGCTTACTGGGAGTTATCAGTTGTGGTGTTGAAACGTTTGATGCGTTTAACGCGGTTATTGCCTGTTTAAATAACCTCGGACCGGGGCTTGGTTCGGTGAGTAGCAATTTCGTCAGTATTCCCGATAGCGCCAAATGGATCCTCACTTTAACTATGGTTTGTGGACGCTTGGAAATTTTCTCACTATTAGTCTTATTTACACCGGCATTTTGGAAATCCTAATGAAAACACTTATCTTATATTCCACTCGTGATGGACAAACTAAAAAAATAGCCAACTACATTGCAGGAATTATTCACGAAAATGTTGATGTGAAGTCAATTACTGATATGTATGACTTGGCTAATTATGATCGCATTATTATCGGGGCCTCGATCCGTTATGGGCATTTTAATAAAGCGCTTTATAAAACGTTGGAAAAACACACCGCACTTTTGAACCAAAAAACTACGGCTTTCTTTGGGGTCAATTTGACTGCACGAAAACCCGAAAAGTCTACGCCGGAGACGAACGTTTATGTGCGTAAATTTTTACAGCGTATTACCTGGAAACCGACAATGTCAGCCGTATTTGCCGGTGCGCTATTTTATCCACGCTACAGTTTCTTTGATCGTATTATGATTCAGTTCATTATGCGAATTACGGGAGGCGAAACAGATCCGACGAAAGAGATTGAATATACGGACTGGCAAAAAGTGCGGTTATTTTCTGAGGCATTTTTGCATCTTAAATAAGCGAATTGTGTTTTTTCTAATCTATCGATAAGAAAATGCAAAAAAATTGCTTGATCCATTTATCTTGAACCCTATAATACGCCTCCGCACCGCAAGGGAGAAAAATAAATAAATTTTTCTTGACGATAAATGGAAACTTTACTTATAATTCACAACCTTGCTTATGCAAATGTTCTTTAACAATCGATCAGACAAACTGTGTGGGCACTTGAAGATTTGGTTTTA
>CAUPZK010000036.1:0-15743 GCA_963515835.1 uncultured Aggregatibacter sp. | reverse complement strand
ATTTGAATAAATTCGCAAGAATTACGATGCTCACTAATTCCCAACCATAAATCGCACCCGCTTGGGTGGACGCGATAATATGCGAACCGCCAACGGCAGCAGATGCCATAACGATGCCTGGGCCCAACGCAGCAAATTTAGTCGCCCACGTGGATTTTTCTACTGAATTTGAAACTTCACTCATAAAATTCTCTCTTATAAATTAAGCATAAATGCGGGAAAGGACTCATTTATAATAGAATTTCACAACTCAGTAAAGAAAATAAAATTCTACTCAAGAAGAAATGAAAGAATAAAATTTTGATTTATTGGAAATTTCAGTTAATAACTTCAAAACCAAGAGGCAAGGCAAGTTATCACACCAAAAAAGCAATTTATTTTAGTAGATAAAATTTTTTATCTAAAAAAGAAAGTGCGGTCAAAATTGACCGCACTCTATTATTCAAATTTACTCAGCTTTTACAACCTGAATACTCAACTCAGCTAATGCCTGCGGATTCGCAAAACTTGGTGCTTCGGTCATTAAGCACGCCGCTGCCGTGGTTTTCGGGAAGGCGATGACATCACGAATATTTTCAGTGCCGGTTAAAAGCATGGTTAAACGGTCTAAACCGAACGCCAAACCTGCGTGTGGCGGTGTGCCGAATTTCAATGCATCCAACAAGAAACCAAATTTTTCGCGTTGTTCTTGTTCGTTGATGCCAAGAATACGGAATACGGTTTGTTGCATTTTCGGATCGAAAATACGTACAGAACCGCCGCCGACTTCGTAGCCGTTGATGACCATATCGTAAGCATTCGCCACCGCAGTTGTTGGATCCGCTTCCAATTGTTCCGGTGTGAAATCACGCGGCGATGTGAATGGGTGGTGCATTGCCGCCAAATTGCCTTCATCATCACGTTCAAACATTGGGAAATCAATGACCCAAAGCGGTTGCCATTCGTCTAAACGGGTTAAGCCGAGATCACGTCCCAGTTTCAAACGCAATGCGCCCATAGCATCGGTGGTGGTTTGCCATTTGTCTGCGCCGAAGAATAAGATATCACCGTTTTGTGCTTTTACACGTTCTGCTAACGCTTTCCATACATCTTCATTTAAAAATTTCGCAATCGGACTTTGAACACCTTCAAGACCGGCATTGATATCATTTACTTTCGCCCAAGCTAAACCTTTCGCACCGTAAATGCCCACAAATTGTGTATATTCATCAATTTGTTTGCGCGTAATTTCGCTGCCATTTGGTACACGAATGACCGCCACTCGACCATTTGGGTCATTGGCTGGGCCTTGGAATACTTTGAAATCTACCTCTTTAACGATGTCTGCCACATCGACTAATTCAAGCGGGTTACGCAAATCCGGTTTGTCGGAACCAAAACGATTCATCGCTTCGTGCCAAGTCATCACAGGGAATTTTCCTAAATCCACACCAATGATGTTTTGCCATAAACCGTGCACCATGCGTTCCATGATCTCACGTACTTCTGGCGCTGTCAGGAAAGAGGTTTCCACATCGATTTGGGTAAATTCCGGTTGACGATCCGCACGCAAATCTTCATCACGGAAACATTTCACGATTTGATAATAACGATCAAAACCGGACATCATGAGCAACTGTTTGAAAAGCTGTGGTGATTGTGGCAATGCATAGAATTTGCCTTTATGCACACGGCTTGGCACTAAATAGTCGCGCGCACCTTCCGGTGTAGCTTTGGTTAGCATTGGGGTTTCAATATCTAAGAAACCGTTGTCATCCATGAAACGACGTACAAAGCTGGTGATTTTCGCACGGGTTTTCAAACGTTGCGCCATTTCCGGACGACGTAAATCCAAATAACGGTATTTTAAGCGTTGTTCTTCCGTGTTGTTTTGGTTGAAGTCTAACGGCAACACATCGGAGGCATTGTAAATTTTTAAAGCTTTTGCCAAGACTTCCACTTCACCGGTCGCCATGTTTTTATTGATTTGGTTGTCCGGGCGAGCAATCACTTCACCTTTGATTTGAATACAAAATTCGTTACGCAAACCGGCAGCAGCTGTCAAGGCGTCTTGGTATTTCGGGTCGAAACACACCTGCACGATGCCATCACGATCGCGCATATCAATAAAGATCAACCCACCTAAATCGCGACGGCGATGAACCCAGCCGCTTAATGTCACTTCCTGACCGATATTTGCGCGGTTTAACGCACCGCAATAATGTGAACGCATCATTTTCTATTCCTTTTTTATATTCTGAATCATTAAAGAGAAATTAACCGTGCGATTATACGGAAATTGCCTGGGCTTTTGAATTGGAAAGCGAAATTTATTTGCGCCGTTAAAAACTTTCTCTAAAATAACCGCACTTTTTATTTCAAATTATTGCATCGCAAAAACATGAAAGACACCCTATTCTCTGCGCCCATTGAAAAATTGGGCGATTTTACCTTTGACGAAAGCGTCGCCGAAGTATTTCCCGACATGATCCAACGCTCTGTGCCGGGCTATTCCAATATTATTACCGCCATCGGTATGCTTGCCGAACGTTTTGTTACGGCAAATAGCCATGTCTATGATTTGGGCTGTTCCCGTGGCGCGGCAACCTTTTCCGCTCGTCGTCATATCAACCAACCTAATGTAAAAATTATCGGAGTGGACAATTCCCAACCGATGGTAGAACGTTGTCGTCAACATGTTGCTGCCTACCACAGTGACATTCCGGTCGAGATTCTCTGTGACGACATTCGCCACATTGAGATCAAAAACGCATCCATGGTGATTTTGAATTTCACCCTGCAATTTCTGCCACCACAAGATCGCGTGGCGTTGTTGGAAAAAATTCATCAAGGATTAAATCCAAACGGCGTATTGGTACTGTCAGAAAAATTCCGCTTTGAAGACGAGCAAACTAACAACTTACTGATTGATCTCCACCATCAATTTAAACGCGCTAACGGTTACAGCGAATTAGAAGTGAGCCAAAAACGCACCGCACTTGAAAATGTGATGCGCACAGACAGCATTGAAACCCATAAAGCGCGATTAAAAAATGTCGGTTTTTCTCATGTAGAACTCTGGTTCCAATGCTTTAACTTCGGTTCCATGATTGCGATGAAATAAGTGCAAGCTCAAAATAAAAAAAGTGCGGTGGACGTAAAACGTTTTAAAAATCCACCGCACTTTTTTATTATCTATCGACGCTCTTATTCTCGTTTTTATAAAGGTTTTAAATCCTGATCCAACAAACGGGCAAGCAATAAAATACCGTCTTTAAAACGATATTCAGCATACTCTGCCTGAGCATAATATTGCCCTTTCCCCTCTGCAAAGAAATATTCTTGGCTTGGCAATGCCGGCGACCAGCCAGTGTTATTAATCGGTAAATACAGGTTTGGTTCGCAGCCCGTGAAATCCGTCGGTTTAGTTTTTTCCACGCGACACAAGGTAGCAACGCCCTGCTCGTTTTGATGGATTAAGGCATAAATTCGTTTAGGCTGTGGTTTTCTTGCTATCTGCCAAGTGTCCTCTTCGTTGGTTTGTTCATCATTTAGCTGGTCAGGCTCATCATTAAGTTGCGCTGCAATATCCTGCAAAATGGCGTAATTCAAGGACATATAATCTCCTTGCATTAACGAACGTGGATCCACCGGCACAATTTTTAGCACGACCGGTTTGCCGGTCGCTAACACGTTTTCAAATTGCCATATCTTGTAATTTAACGGCAATAACATCAATAACGCGATAAGCAACGCCATTAACGGCTTGCATTTAGAAACACCGGAAAAATCCACCGCACTTTGTGTCGTCACTTTAGATTTCCTATGCAAGAAAAATACGACAAAGGAAAAT
Organism: uncultured Aggregatibacter sp.; assembly: GCA_963515835.1. Classification (GTDB taxonomy): domain Bacteria; phylum Pseudomonadota; class Gammaproteobacteria; order Enterobacterales; family Pasteurellaceae; genus Aggregatibacter. The sequence goes on along the minus strand of CAUPZK010000036.1, from coordinate 11,911 downwards.
AATGCGCCAAAGCATAAGAGTAAAAATGACTTATAAAGCAATGGGATAAAGAGCATATAATAGTAAAGTGCCAAATTCGTGATGAGCGCCAATAAGGCGATAAAAAATAAAGATCGACTTGCCGAAACATAGGCAATCAACCACAGGGCAACAAAAAACAAAATAGACGGTTGAGCCACAAAACCAATCGTAAAGAGCATGAACACAGTGGCGATAAACCACTTTTCCGCTGGCGCAGATTTAAAAAAGAAACTGATCACCCAATAAACGCTGAAAGGTGTAAGACAAACAAAAAACGGCACCCACCATGAAAATGTCAATGTCGCTCGTGAAAAAATGCCATAGGTAATGATGCTAAAAAAGTCTGAGAACGTATCGATGGACGGTAACTCATCGGCGACTTCGCTGAAATGATGAAACCAAGGAAAGAAGGTTTGGGATGCGGAATACATCCAAGAGCCAATACTAAAAAATAAAAGCCCCCAAGCAAGCGGTGTCACTGCCTCGCTCTGCTGGTGTTTTATCATCCATAAGAACTGCCCTACAAAAACACAAACACAGCACAACATGGAAAGATAAGGCAAAGACAAGGCACCGGATGCAATGTCCTCCACGTAACTGAGGTGCCACATGCTTAAGATACTCACTACCGTTAAAGTTTGTAGCCAAACTTCTTTGCGAACGAAATAAAAAACACCGACCACACAAGAAAACAACAACGGCACAAAAATCTGCGTTGTTTCGTTAGGATCATTCTCCAAATGATCAAACCATAAATAACCGCCAAGCAAGCCGTATCCCATCAAAAAACAAATACCAACCACCAGCGACATTTCATTACTCGCTTGCGGATAAGCTCGATGTAATCCCAATGCAGTAAGCAACATTGCAATTGCCAAGGCAAGTACAGCGAGCAACGGGTCAGATATATCAAGAATAAACGCCGCCCAAATAATGGCGGTGACCATACCGATGAGAATGGCAAAAATAAACAGAACGGACAATGCCCAAGGCATTTTCGTCTGTTGCGGATAACGGGCTTGATAAAGCTTGTACAGATATTTCATTGCTAAGATCGTCAACACAAAAATCAGCAAGCCACTTGAAAAAACAGAATCCGCAGAATTGATATGAGAAAAGAGCAACATGCTAAAGGCAACAATTATCCCCAATGCACTTGCAATTAAATTGGTGAAATCAAAACGATATTGCTTATAAAAATAAAATAATGCAGCAGAAGGCACACTCACGATCAAGAAATTTAGCACCGAAAACCAACTAAAATCGGTATCAAAAATCGTGCCATAGGCCATAAAACGAATGCCGAAGAGATGTATGATCACAAAACCAAGCAAGATTTTGGGTAAGATTCGCCAACGTTCATCATGCAATCGTCGTGTAAAAACCTCACTGAATACCAGGCCAACACCATTGAGAAATACGCCATAAACAGCAACATAGTCATAATTATCGATCTGAAGTAAATACAACGCTAAATTTGCTGTGACAATCAGCAATAAGGCGGAAGCAACATTAGGCAACAAAAGTAACCATGGAATTTGACACACCGACCAAATAGCAAACAATTCCCATGTATTCGCGCCCGTTTGATATGTTTGCCCAACGAGTGCCAAGGTAGCACCTATCAGCACGGCAGTGCAAAAGAAGAACGCAACCGAAACGAGTTTTAATTTCTCCGCTGCTAACTGACGACTTTCGCGCATAAAAAAACAACCGCCTGTCATCACGGAAAAAACGAACAACGTTTGCAATCCATAAATCTTCGTTAAATCGGAAAGATAATCCCAGTTAGCGGCAATGAATGTGACGACGCCGCTACTAAGAAAACCGACCGTTAACAAGAGAAACAATAAATTAAGATAACGTTCCCAAGATAAGTTGAATAACCCTGTTCGATTCATATTTTCGTTTTCCTTCAATCAGCGGTGAAAAGTTAAGGAATTTTAGTCAATTTTTAGGAGAAAAAGCAAAAGTGCAGTGAGATTTTGCGATATTTTCCTTCTCAGGTTCATTCTTTCCTCATACCAATAGAGCTTCCAATTTCCGTCTCTTTTAACAAAAACCACATACATTTTTATCCATAAAACGCCATTAGAAACAATTTAATATTAATAATAATTATCATTTGCATAAATTAAGCAAATACGTTAAATTGCCACGCTGTAAATTTCACCTTTCATCAACCTTTAGAGGAGCATTTATGCGCAAACATTTTTCATTGCTTCCCCTCGCAATGTTAGTTACCACTGCAGTTTATGCAGAAAATTTAGAGATCATTAACGTGGTGTCTTGAAAATACCGGTGCCAAAAGTAAAACCAATGTGATTACAACTGAATCGATTAATCGCAGCACGGAAACCGAATTAAAAGGTTTATTAAAAGACGAACCGGCAATTAACTTCGGTGGTGGTCGCGGCACATCACAATGGTTTACCATTCGCGGAATGGGGCAAGATCAAGTGGATGTAAAAGTAGATGATGCTTATACCGACGCCCAACTTTTCCACCACCAAGGCCGTTTCATGTTTGACCCGGCACTATTCAAGAAAGTGAGCGTGCAAAAAGGGACTGGCTCAGCCAGTGCCGGCATTGGTGCAACCAGCGGTGCTATCGTGGCAGAAACCGTGAGCGCAAAAGATCTTCTGAAAGACGGTCAAGACATTGGTTTTAAGGTAAATGCAGGTGTGAGCTCAAACAAAGGTTGGAGCAAAGGTGCAACCGTTTATTCACGCGCCCAAGCGATGGATGTATTACTTTCCGGTAATTGGGTAAATGAAAGCGACTATAAAGGCGGCCATAATTTCCGTAATTTGGAAGGTGGTACAAAAGTTCAAAACAGTTCATTACATCAACGTGGTTTACTCGCCAAAGTTGGAGTTGATATTACTGAAGATCAACGTATCGAATTAAGCCACCGTCAAGAGCGTCATTACGGCGTTCGCGCACTTCGTGAAGAGTTTGACTTTTCGCAAGATTGGTTAACCGCCAGTGCGCAAAACGGCAATCGACCGACTCTAACAAGAGAACAGCGTGCAAACGGCTATACATTAAGCCAAGAAGGAAATATTTGGTATGTTTTAGATCGTGATGGTAACAAAATTATAAACACTGCCAATAACGCCCCTCGCTATCGCATCACCACAAACGATACTAGCAAGATTGAATGGACCGGAAAAAATATGGGCTTTATTAGCAATGCTAAGGCTAATGTATGGCGCAGTGTAATTAGCCGTGAAGAGCCAAGCGAACGTTCCAGAACCCGTTTAATTGCCAATGGTGCAAACTTAAACTTGGATTCTCCTATCGGTGAATCTCACTTAATCAAATACGGTATCAATTACCGCGATCAAGAAGGTAAGCCTAACTCACTCTCCGTTCAAAACGGCATCCAAATGAAGACCCAAAAGAAACGTGATGTGGGTGTTTATGCGGAAGGTATCTGGGGCTTAGGCGCGTTCACCTTAACCACCGGCTTACGTTATGATCATTTCTCATTCCGTGCAATGGACGGTTCAAAATCCAGTAAAGGAAACCTAAACCCAAGTGTCGGTTTAATTTATGAAGTGACCAATGATTTAAGTTTAAATACCAGCTTAAACTACGCTACCCGAAGTCCTCGTTTCTTTGAAGTCATGCTTTCTTCAGGATCGACTCGAGGAAAACCTGCAGTGTATTCCATTGCCAATAACATTAAACCGGAAAGATCGCGCAACGCGGAAGTGGGCTTCAACTATAAATTAGCCGACAGCCTTTCTTTGAACGGAAGTTATTTCTGGCAAATGATCCAAGATACGCACGCCTTTACACAAATCAGACCGGGTTATTATGAAATCCAAAACGCAGGCAAATTAAGAAATCATGGTTATGAATTAGGTGCAGCCTATAAATACGAAGGCTTAACCTTACGTGCAGGCGTGGCTTACAGTAAACCGGAATTAAACGGCAGAACCGTGGATAGCACTGTAACCGCCATTCCGATCGGTCGTACTTGGACCACCGGTGTGTCTTACCACTTCGAACAACCTGACGTTGAAATCGGTTGGAAAGGCCGTTTTGTACAACATACCAGCTACGATGCCACCACCCAAAACCGTGGCGGCGGTGCAACCACCACAAAACGTCCGGGCTATGGCGTCAACGATTTCTATATCACATGGAAACCGGTTGAAAGCGTAAATATCAACCTTGCGTTAAACAATGCATTCAACAAATACTATCGCAGCCACAGCCAACGTGCAGGCGTATCCACCTTGCCTGAGCCGGGTCGTGACCTTCGTTTAAGTGTAAACTACACGTTCTAAACCTGAAAAGTGCGGTGAGATTTTACTGCGTTTTTTAAATTTATTTTGAAGGATTAAGTTCAATCGAGCTTAATCCTTTTTATTTTCCAAAGAAAAGTCCATGATTCTGTGGCATAATTGCCGAGATTTTATTTAATGGAGAATATCATGCGAATTTTACATACCATGTTACGCGTCGGCGACTTACAACGTTCTATTCAGTTTTATCAAGATGTATTAGGCATGCGTTTATTGCGTACCAGTGAAAATCCGGAATACCAATATTCTCTGGCATTTTTAGGTTACGATGATGAAGACAAAGCGTCAGTATTGGAATTGACCTATAACTGGGGCGTAGAGAAATATGATTTAGGTAATGCTTACGGTCATATCGCTATTGGTGTAGATGATATTTATGCGACCTGTGAAGCGGTGCGCAAGGCAGGCGGCAATGTTACGCGCGAACCGGGCTCGGTAAAAGGTGGTAAAACCGTGATTGCTTTCGTGGAAGATCCGGACGGTTACAAAATCGAATTCATCGAAAATCAAAGCGCACAAGCCGGCTTAGGCAACTAAGTTACCCGCTAAAGTGCGGTAAAAAATTCAAGTGTTTTTAACGTGGATTATGAATGATAATCCACGTTTTATTTTAGGATGAGCTATGTCTGAAGCCCAAGAAACAATTAATTACAACTTACTAAAACACCGATTTCGCGGTTATTTACCGGTGGTAATCGATGTGGAAACCGCCGGCTTAAACGCCAAAACCGATGCACTACTAGAGCTGGCAGCCATTACCCTAAAAATGGACGACGCCGGCAACTTAGTGCAGGACCAAAAATGTCATTTTCACATTCAACCCTTTGAAGGCGCTAATATCGATCCTGAATCTATCAAATTTAACGGTATCGACATCGATAATCCTTTACGCGGAGCCGTGAGTGAAAATATCGCTATTAGCGAGATGTTTAAAATGGTACGTAAGGCACAAAAAGACGCAGACTGCCAACGTTCAATCATCGTCGCGCATAATGCGTCATTCGATCATGGATTTGTAATGGCGGCGGCGCAACGTATGAACGCCAAGCGCAACCCATTCCATCCGTTTTCCACTTTTGATACCGCCACATTAAGCGGTTTTATGTTCGGACAAACCGTATTAGTAAAAGCCTGCCAAGCGGCCCAAATTCCTTTTGACAGCCAACAAGCCCATTCTGCATTATATGATACAGAACGCACAGCAGAGCTGTTTTGTTATATGGTGAATCATTTAAAACACTTGGGTGGTTTTCCACATGTGGTGGCAGAAAATTAAAAATATCGACTGCACTTTACATTTTTTTTGAAAAAACACTTGCAGTAAAATTTTTTTTGAAGTAGCTTAAAAAGCAATTCACATAGGAGATTCCCAAATGCGCTTTATTCGTCGTCACCATCATCACCACGTAACTGAATGATCTTTCAGGTATTTGGTGTGCTTGGAAGATGACTTCCGAGCTGGCACGAATAAAACGCTATCCCTTTAAGCCCCTCGGAAGTTGACTTTCGAGGGGTTTGTTTTTTTACCGTAAAAATAAATGCCTTAGAAATTAACCCATGATTTTATTAGACAAATTTTATTTCTCTAGTAAATTATCAATAACTTAAATCATAAGGACAAAAAAATGCTTACCAACCCAGTTGTTATTTCTATCGCGGTCTTGCTGGTGCTCAGCTTGCTGCGAATTAACGTGGTCATAGCCTTGGTTATTTCTGCCCTCACCGCAGGTTTAATTGGTGACCTAGGTCTCACAAAAACCATTGAAGCCCTTACCGGTGGACTTGGTGGAGGTGCTGAAGTGGCAATGAACTATGCCATGCTCGGTGCCTTTGCCATTGCCATCTCCAAATCCGGCATCACTGATTTACTCGCCTATAAAGTGATTACCCGCATGAACAAAACCCCCTCTGCCAATGGGATTGCCATGTTCAAATATGCCTTATTGGGGATTCTGGTCTTATTCTCGATTTCATCACAAAACCTGTTACCGGTGCACATTGCGTTTATTCCAATTGTGGTTCCGCCGCTACTTGCCGTGTTCAACAAACTGAAAATTGACCGCCGCGCTGTGGCCTGTGTCCTCACTTTTGGTTTAACCGCCACCTATATGTTATTACCGGTGGGTTTCGGTAAAATCTTTATTGAAAGCATTTTGGTAAAAAATATTAATCATGTTGGTGCGCCATTGGGATTACAAACAACCGTCAGTGAAGTTTCCCTTGCCATGATGATTCCCGTAATTGGAATGATTTTAGGCTTATTGACTGCCGTATTTATCACTTATCGCAAACCTCGTGAATACAGTGTCACCACAGCAGAACCAACAACACAAGACATTGAGCAACACATTGCTAACATTACACCAAAACAAATCACCGCCAGCCTTATCGCGATTGTGGCTACCTTCACCACACAATTAGTCACAAGCTCTACTATCATCGGTGGTTTAGTCGGTTTAGTCATTTTTGCCGTGTTCGGTATCTTTAAGCTCAAAGAAAGTAACGACATCTTCCAACAAGGCTTGCGTTTAATGGCCATGATCGGTTTCGTGATGATCGCTGCTTCCGGTTTCGCCAATGTGATTAACACAACTACCGGCGTAACTGACTTAGTACAAACCTTAGGGCAAGGCTTACAAAGTAAAGGTCTTGCGGCATTCTTAATGTTATTCGTCGGCTTGTTGATCACCATGGGGATCGGCTCTTCCTTCTCTACGGTGCCAATCATCACCTCGATTTACGTACCGCTTTGTTTATCTTTCGGCTTCTCCCCACTTGCTACAGTGTCTATCGTGGGCGTTGCGGCAGCATTAGGTGATGCGGGTTCACCGGCTTCCGACTCAACCTTAGGGCCGACATCCGGTTTGAATATGGACGGTAAACACGACCACATTTGGGATTCTGTTGTACCTACCTTCATTCACTATAACATTCCGTTGTTAGCCTTCGGTTGGCTTGCAGCAATGACTCTCTAACCCTAAAAGTGCGGTCGGAAAAACACATCAATTTTCCACCGCACTTTTTCTTTTTTATGTCTATGAACAACATTTCCACGCAACGCCTAAAACAAAGTCTCCAGGATTTCTTCGCGCGTTACGCCACGCCAAAAGAAGAGATTGTTTATGCCAAATTTTCACCCAATCTGTTTACGGAAAATTGGCAAAAAACGGCATTTTATTTTGAGCAGATCGAACACACGCTTATGCAGCTTGAACAGATTGAAAGCGATAACATTGAAGCATGGCAGTTTTACACGCAAAAACTATCCGCACAATGCACCGCACTTTCTGATGCCTTAACGCGTCAACAGCAAAATGCCCAATTCTTTCCCATTAAAGATAAAGAAGAAAATAAACCGCAAAATAAACGTCAACATCCGGTACACAGCCTGCCACCGCGCGAGCGCTTGGCAAAATATTATGAATATTTAGTGTCTTTTAATGAAAAAATTCAGCACGAGCAAGATAGTTTAAGTGAAGCGCAGAGAGAGGAACTTCCATTTAACCGATTAAAACTGGAACAACTAGAACAACGTCGCGCCCGTTGTTTGGAAGCCATTGAAATGTTGGAGGAATATTTAATTTTCCTCGAAAAGCAGAAATAGTCGCAATAAAAAACCTCGCAAACATCACGAGGTTTTTTCATGTTTATCCGATAAATTAGCCGGTGTAACGGCCTACACCCAGTTCATCTTCTTTACGGGTGCGGTTAATTACCATTTGTGGCGATTGCAACACACGCAAGCCCATTTGGTCTTCGGTGCGTACCACTTCACCACGTAGGGAGTTCGTGAATACGTCGGTGATTTTAATATCGACAAATTTCCCGATCATTTCCGGCGTACCTTGGAAATTCACAATACGGTTGGTTTCCGTACGGCCGGTTAATTCCATAATATCTTTCTTCGATGGGCCTTCTACCAACACGCGTTGCTCCGTACCTAACATCGCGCGACTGAATTGAGCCGCTTGATTGTTGATGCGTTGTTGCAACAAATATAAACGTTGTTTTTTCTCGTCTTCAGTGACATCGTCAGGATAATCTGCCGCCGGTGTACCTGGTCGGGCAGAATAAATGAAGCTAAAACTCATGTCGAAGTTCACTTGGGCGATCAAATTCATGGTCTGCTCGAAATCTTCATTGGTTTCCCCTGGGAATCCCACAATAAAGTCAGAACTGATTTGAATATTCGGACGTACCGCTTTTAGTTTGCGAATAATGGATTTGTATTCAAGCGCTGTATGTCCGCGTTTCATCATGGTTAACACACGGTCTGAACCGGATTGCACCGGCAAGTGAAGGAAACTCACGAGCTCCGGCGTATCACGATAAACATCGATAATATCATCGGTAAATTCGATTGGATGGCTCGTCGTAAAACGTAAGCGGTCAATACCATCAATGGCGGCGACTAAACGTAATAATTCTGCAAAAGTACAAATTTCGCCGTCAAATGTCGGGCCACGATAAGCATTCACGTTTTGACCAAGCAAATTCACTTCACGCACGCCCTGGGCGGCTAACTGCGCGATTTCAAATAAAATATCATCTACCGGACGACTGACTTCCTCGCCACGGGTATAAGGCACCACACAATAAGTACAATATTTATTACAGCCTTCCATAATAGAAACAAACGCGGTTGGGCCTTCAGCGCGAGGCTCCGGCAAACAGTCAAACTTCTCGATTTCCGGGAAACTAATATCTACAACGGAACTTTTTCCACCACGGATTTGATTGATCATTTCAGGCAAGCGATGCAACGTTTGCGGCCCAAAAATGATATCTACATAAGGCGCGCGAGTGCGAATGTGCTCACCTTCTTGCGAAGCCACACAACCGCCCACGCCAATCAATAAATTCGGGTTATTTTTCTTTAATTCTTTCCAACGACCTAATTGATGGAAGACTTTTTCCTGTGCTTTTTCACGAATGGAACAGGTATTCAACAATAGAACATCCGCTTCCTCCGGCACCTCGGTAAGTTCCAAACCGTGTGTGCTGTGTAATAAATCCGCCATTTTAGATGAATCATATTCATTCATTTGGCAGCCCCAAGTTTTAATATGTAGTTTTTGCGTCATACTGGCTAAAATTTACTCTAATGGTTCATAAAAATTGACTGGCTATTCTACCGAGTTGCGCTTTTCATCGCTAGTAAAAAAGCAGTTTTTTCGGAGATTTTTACCTGTTGGAGGTAGAAAAAAAATAACGGTTGTAGAGAAAAAAGGAAAGGCAGATAAACACCCTAGAAAAGCAAACTTCGCCTGAAATTTATCTGCCATGAATCAATACATGGAATGACTTACTGATTCGGTGAGTAATAAAGTTTACCGATTTCAATTTTTTGACGGCCGGTTTGCTCGCGCCACTTATTGCTGTCACGTAAAGAATAAACGCAACCACAATATTCTTGCTGATAAAAACGCTCACGTTTACTGATTTCAATCATCCGTTGTGAGCCACCTTCTTTACGCCAGTTGTAATCCCAATAGATCACATCATCATATTTTTCTGCCGCACGATGACCGCAACCGTTAATTTGCTCCATGTCTTTCCAGCGAGAAATGCCAAGGCAACTGGTGAACACCGGGAAACCGTGTTCATGGGCATATTCAGCCGCTTTTTCAAAACGCATATCAAAACACATGGTACAACGAATGCCGCGCTCCGGCTCCCACTCCATGCCTTTAGCACGATCAAACCATTCTTGACGATCGTAATCGGCATCAATAAACGGAATGCCAAATTTCTGTGCAAAACGAATATTTTCTTCCTTGCGGATCAAATATTCTTTTAACGGGTGAATATTTGGGTTGTAGAAATAAATCGTAAATTCAATACCGGATGCCAAAATGGCTTCCATCACTTCCCCTGAACAAGGCGCGCAACAGGAATGCAAAAGAAGTTTATTATGCCCTTCGGGCAATTCCAGTTTTTCACGGATAAAAGGTGCGTTCGGATCTTTGCGCTGCTTTTGTTTGCGCGTTTTATGTTGAAAACCGACCGCACTTTGAGATTGTTGTTCTGTCATGATTATTTAGCCTGAAGAATTTCGATACATTTATAAACAAATATTGTTGAACCTTTTGGATTATAAAGTGAAAACACAAAAAACTTCGGTGTATCAGCAGACTTTACTTCGAGTACAGCCTTTGTATTCGCCTTATTTGTATATTCCCACATCTGTGAATTATCGGTTCGAACGAGTTTTTCGTTGGGCGGTAGCAAACCGCTTTCCATGTGATGATTATCAATTTGGTTGAAAAATGTCACCATTTTAGATGCGCCATTTGGTTCTGCGCAGGAAAAATCGGCTGATAAAACTGACTGGTTAAAAAAGCACAACAAACATGTTAGGAGTCGCTTTTTCATTAATATGCTCTATCCACGGATAAATACGCTAAGGAAATCAATGCTTGTTTATACTCGCTTTCCGGCAGAATCTGAATCGCATCAACGGCTTTTTGTGCTTCTTGTTTAGCGCGATCCATCGCGTAATCGAGGGATTTATGTTCTGCCATAATAGCTAACACCTCATCAATGGCCTCACGTTTTCCACCTTGTTCGATGGCTTCGCGAATTAACGCAGCTTGTTCTGCATTACCGTGGTGCATCGCATGTAATAAAGGAAGGGTCGGTTTGCCTTCGGCTAAATCATCGCCCACATTTTTCCCTAAGGCCTTAGCATTAGCGCTGTAATCTAACACATCATCCACCAACTGGAATGCCGTGCCGAGATAACGTCCATAACTTTGCAGCGCCTGTTCCTGTGCCTCACTGCCGCCGGCAATAATTGCCGCTGCCTGGGCAGCCACTTCAAATAAACGGGCGGTTTTGCTGTAAATTACCCGCATATAATTTTCTTCGCTGGTTTGCGGATCGTTCACGTTCATTAATTGTTGCACTTCGCCTTCTGCCAACACATTGGTGGCATCCGCCATAATGCGCAAAATTTTTAACGATTCCAGCTGAGCAACTAATTGGAACGCACGGGTATAAATGAAATCGCCCACTAACACGCTTGCAGCATTACCAAACTCCGCATTTGCCGTGGCACGTCCGCGACGCATATCCGATTCATCAACGACATCATCATGCAACAAAGATGCCGTATGAATAAATTCGACAAAAGTGGCACAGGTAATGGCTTTTGCCCCTTCAAAACCCAAGGCTCTTGCCGTCAACACAGCGATTAAGGGACGAATACGCTTACCACCGCCTTGTACGATATAGAATCCCAATTGATTAATCAGCACCACATCTGAGTTCAGCTGGGCTAAAATTGATTCGTTCACTTTTTGCATATCCGCTTGGCTTAACGCCTGGATTGCCTTCATATCCATTAAGTTTGTTGTATTCATTTCTATAATTAAGCCACTTAAAATTAGGGGAAGTAGATGAAATTCAAAACGAAAGTGCGGTTGATTCTACCCGATTTTTCCCCCTTTCTGAAATTAAACTACCTAAATTGCCAATTTTTTTATTTTATCGTAAAGAAGTTCTTGCTATCCCCTAAATTTTTACGTAGAATTTGCGCCCTATTTATATGAATTTTATGTGCGAAATGA
>CAUPZK010000035.1:0-18432 GCA_963515835.1 uncultured Aggregatibacter sp. | reverse complement strand
GCCGATATCGCAACCAACAAAGCCGATATCGCAACCAACAAAGCAGATATCGCAATCAACAAAGCGGATATCGCAACCAACAAAGCAGATATCGCAACCAACAAAGCGGATATCGCGACCAACAAAGCAGATATCGCAACCAACAAAGCGGATATCGCAACTAACAAAGCGGATATCGCAACTAACAAAGCGGATATCGCAACTAACAAAGCGGACATTGCGACGATTAACAGTCGATTAGCGGCTAATAACAATTCCATCAATGAATTGCGTGGCAATGTAAACCTCTTAAATAAAGACTTGAGAGGCGGTGTTGCGAGTGCGATTGCTCACGCTTCTGTTCCTCAATCCACCAAAGCCGGTGCAATCGGTGTGGGCGTGGGTACCGGTTTCTATGGCGGTCAATCTGCAGTTTCTCTTGGTGTGTCCGGTGTTACCCCTAATGAAAACTGGGTGTTTAAAGCCAGCGTTTCTACCAATAGCCGTGGTAATTACGGTGTTGGTGCCGGCGCGCTTTACCAATGGTAATAAACCGTTAACCCCGAGTTAATCGGAACATAATAAAAAAGCCATTCTGAAATAGAATGGCTTTTTTGTTGTTATGGGTAATTACCCTAAGATTTTATCTAATGCTTTGCTGACATCTTCCACTTTTTGAGTGCCGTCTAAGCGGAAATATTGCGTGTTGCCTGCTTTGGCTTCTGCTTGGTAGTAATCCACTAATGGTTTGGTGGTGTTGTGATAGACTTTCAAACGGTCTAACACGGTTTCCGGTTTGTCATCAGCACGGATAATCAAATCTTCGCCGGTCACATCATCTTTGCCTTCCACTTTCGGTGGGTTGTAAACGATGTGGTAAGAACGACCGGAAGGTTGGTGTACACGACGACCGCTCATGCGTTCTACGATCACTTCATCCGGCACATCAAATTCCAACACATAATCAATGGCGATGCCGGCAGATTTCAATGCGTCAGCTTGTGGAATCGTACGTGGGAAACCGTCAAGTAAGAAACCTTTGGCGCAGTCAGGTTGGGCTACGCGTTCTTTCACTAAGGAAATGATTAAATCATCCGGCACTAATTGACCGGCGTCCATTAAGGTTTTGGCTTGTTTGCCTAATTCGGTGCCGGCTTTGATCGCAGAGCGTAACATGTCGCCCGTGGAAATTTGCGGGATGGCAAATTTATTCATGATGAATTGTGCTTGTGTGCCTTTTCCTGCGCCCGGTGCGCCTAATAGAATAATTTTCATGTTGTCCTCTTTTTTAAATGAAAAATAACTGAAAAAACCACCGCACTTTTCCTATTTCGAGAAGAAAGTGCGGTCGGTTTTGAAAATGTTTTATTAATCGTGGCGTATGGTTGCTTAATTCCCTAAAAATGTCAATTGCCTGCATTCGGCGTGGTGACTTTTTCGTTCCAGGGGGCAACCCAGCATAAACAGAGCATGCCGGGGATGGCTAAAAATAAGCAAATCCAGAAGAAATGGTAGTAACCCACTGCGGCAACGATTTCGCCTGAAAGCGCACCGAGCCCTTTGCTCGGTAAGGCGGCAAGGCTGGTAAACAACGCCAGTTGAGTGGCGGTGTAAAGCGGGTTGGTTTCCCGCGCCATAAAGGCTACAAACGCCGCGGTGCCGAGCCCCACGCCAATATATTCGCCACAAATCACCATGCCAAGCTTGACGCGGGCGGCGTTATCGACAACGTGGAAATAATCAAATCCGGCAAGCCAAATAAAGCCACCGATAGTGATCAGTTGAATAAAACCAAAGACCCAAAGAGCGCGATTAATGCCGAGGCGTAACATCATAATGCCGCCTGCCATACCGGCAATAATGCTCGACCACAACGCCGTACTTTTTACCACTAAGGCAATGTCTGTTTTGCTAAAGCCCATGTCCACGATGAATTTACTTTGTAATGTGGTAGCGAGGGCATCGCCGAATTTATACAGAAAGAGAAACGCGATAAAGCCGAGACCGGCATAAACGCCTTTACGCCGGAAAAATTCTTGTAGCGGAATGGTAAAAGCTTGATAGAACGGCTGCTTGTTTTGATGAATTGGAATTTGTGGCTCGCGACTTAAAAAGAAGGTCATAAACAGCCCACACAGCATGAAAAGTGCGGTCAATAAAAACACCGTTTTCCATGGCAGGAACGTGGCGAGATACAATGACAGTCCGCCCGGAATCAAACCGGCAATTCGGTAGGCATTAATGTGAATGGTATTGCCCAGACCTAATTCGTTATCACGCAAAATTTCCCGTCGATAGGCATCTAAGACAATGTCTTGGGTGGCGGACATAAAGGCGATGAACGTGGCAAGAAAAATGACCATTTGCATTTGTTCTTTCGGATCGTATAAACCGATCAGGTAAAGACTCAGCAGAAGCAAGAGTTGGGAAATGGCAAGCCAACTGCGACGACGGCCGAGAAATTTGGGGAAATAACGATCCAGTAAGGGCGCCCACAAAAATTTGAGCGTGTAGGGCAGCGTGACTAAGGTAAATGCGCCAATGGTTTGCACGCTAATGCCGTTATCCGACAACCAAATCGGCAACATTTGCAGCAGCACGAAAAGTGGTAAACCGGAGCTAAAACCGGTAAAGACACAAATCAGCATATTGCGGCTGAAAATTTGGGTGGCGAGAGAGGGCTTAATCGGTTGTTCTGTCATCATGATTTCAGGGCAATTTTATTCAACGGCAATCTCTTTAATGCGGAGTTCATCGCCGCTTTGGCGTTGTAAATGCACGCTGCCGCAATGGGGGCAAGTGCTGTTATTGGCTTGAATTTCAACGGATTGTTTGCAATCCCAACACCAGGCTTTAGCGGGAATAGGCATTAAATGAAGCTTGCAATTTTCCGCCGGTGTGCCTTTGGCCGCCATTTCAAAACCAAATTCCAACGCACTGGGTTCAATGCACGAAAGGGCACCGACCTCCAACCAGAGATCGGTGACTTTGTTGACATTGTGTTGTTTGCATTGCTGCTCAACAATTTCAATGATGTTTTGACACAAAGAGAGTTCGTGCATGACACTTAATCTCTATAGCCTTTCGGGTTATTTTTTTGCCAATTCCAGGTGTCTTTCATCATTTGTGCTAAACCACGCTCTGCTTTCCAGCCCAATTCTTTGGCGGCAAGGCTTGGATCGGAATAACAGGTGGCGATGTCGCCCGGACGACGATCCACTAATTTATAAGGAATTTGAATGCCATTTGCTTGTTCAAAGGCTTTCACCATGTCTAAGACGGAATAGCCCACGCCGGTGCCTAAATTATAAATGTGCAATCCGGCATCATCTTGATGGCGATTCAATGCTTTTAAGTGACCAATCGCCAAATCCACCACATGAATATAATCACGCACGCCGGTGCCATCATGGGTGTCGTAATCGCTACCGAATACGGAAAGTTGTGGCAATTTGCCGATGGCCACTTGGCTGATGTAAGGCAATAAGTTGTTTGGAATACCATTCGGATCTTCACCGATTAAACCGCTTTCATGGGCACCGACCGGGTTGAAATAGCGCAAAATGGTCATGCTGAATTTCGGTTCGGCTTTGGCGATGTCGCGCAGGATTTGTTCCACCATAAATTTAGAGGTGCCGTACGGATTGGTAGTGCCGCCTACCTTGCAATTTTCGGTAATCGGAATGATTTCAGGATCACCGTAAACGGTGGCGGAAGAACTGAAGACGAAATTCCACACACCGGCTTTTTTCATTTCTTGTAATAAAACCAATGAGCCGGTGACATTGTTCATATAGTATTCGGCCGGTTTTTGCACGCTTTCGCCAACAGCCTTTAACCCGGCAAAATGAATGACGGAATGAATGCTATTTTCAGCAAAGATTTTTTGTAACAAATTGCGATCTAACACATCGCCTTCATAAAATTTTACGCTTTTGCCGGTGATTTGTTTGACGCGATCTAAGGATTTTGGCGAGGCGTTACAAAGATTGTCTAACACCACGACCTCTTTGCCGGCATTTAATAATTCAACGACAGTATGTGAACCGATATAACCGGCACCGCCGGTCACTAAAATGGTCATTGGGTTTTCTCCTTATTTATAAAATAAATTTGGTGCTAGTATAGCACTGATTGTTTTATCAAAAAATGAGCTTTATTAATAAGTTATTTACTTTTAGAGAATTGTTTTCATCAAGATTTCTATGTTGTTAAAACTAAGGGATTTTTAGTGTTTAAGTAGCCTAAAAAATAATGATGTTTTTTTAACGATTTCTTGCGCAAACGTTTACTTCTTTTGGCGTTGCGGTAAAATAGCGCCTCTTTTTTTCAACGACAAATTAAAAGGTAATTTCATGTCATCTTCTCAATCTTCCGCTTTAGAAAAACGCTTTGAGTTGACTAAACGCGGTTCTACCGTGCGCAAAGAAATTGTGGCCGGTTTAACCACTTTCCTCGCGATGGTGTATTCCGTTATCGTGGTGCCGAATATGTTAAGTGCGGCGGGTTTTCCGGCGGAGTCAGTGTTTATTGCCACCTGTTTAGTAGCCGGTTTAGGCTCGATTTTAATTGGCTTTTGGGCGAATGCGCCCATGGCAATCGGCTGTGCCATTTCGTTAACCGCATTTACGGCATTTAGCTTGGTTATTGGACAAAAAGTGAGTATTCCGGTCGCCTTAGGTGCGGTCTTTTTAATGGGGGTTTTCTTCACCCTTATTTCTGCCACAGGCATTCGCGCGTGGATTTTGCGTAATTTACCGGTGGGTATTGCACATGGTGCGGGGATCGGTATTGGTTTATTCTTGCTTTTAATCGCTGCAAACGGCGTTGGGCTTGTGGTGAGTAACCAAGCTGGTTTACCGGTAAAATTGGGCGAGTTCACTGCGTTTCCGGTGATGATGTCATTGATCGGTTTGGCGTTAATTATCGGCTTAGAAAAAATGCAAGTGAAAGGCGGCATTTTATGGGTAATCATCGCGATTACCGTGGTCGGCTTAATTTTCGATCCCAATGTCACCTTTAACGGCCAAGTCTTCAAAATGCCAAGCTTCGGCGAAGAGTCTTTATTCTTGCAATTAGACATCGTGGGCGCATTGCAACCGGCGATTTTACCGGTGGTGTTCGCTTTAGTGATGACCGCAGTATTTGATGCTACAGGTACTATCCGTGCCGTGGCAGGGCAAGCGGATTTATTGGACAAAGACGGTCAAATCATTAACGGCGGCAAAGCGTTAACGTCCGATTCCGTGAGTAGTTTATTCTCCGGTATTTTCGGCACAGCACCGGCAGCCGTGTATATCGAGTCTGCCGCAGGGACTGCTGCCGGCGGCAAAACCGGTATCACCGCGATTGTTGTTGGCGTATTGTTCCTGTTGATGCTGTTCTTCCAACCATTAGCGTTTTTGGTGCCAAACTATGCGACAGCACCGGCGTTGATGTACGTGGGATTATTGATGTTAAGCAACGTCAGCAAACTCGATTTTAATGATTTCGTTGGCACAATGAGTGGCTTGATTTGCGCGGTGTTTATCGTGTTAACGGCGAATATCGTGACCGGCATCATGTTGGGCTTTGCCGCATTGGTGATTGGCCGTGTGGTGAGTGGCGATTTCAAACGCTTAAATATCGGCACCGTTGTGATTGCTGTTGTTTTAGTAGCGTTCTACGCTTGCGGTTGGGCGATTTAATTTAGTCGATAAAGACAACAAAGGCGCATGAGTATGCGCCTTTTGTTTGCCTTAATTTTGAAAAACAGTGAAAAAACCCACCGCACTTTGCAACTTGTCATCATAGAAAATGAGCGGAATGCGTTGTCGTTGCCAAGGGGCGACATTCAACTGTTGCCACACTTTTTTAATGTCTTTATTTACGCCGTTTGGTGTTAATTTCACCTTGCCAGAATAACTAAATCGAATCCAAACTTTCGTTCCCTCTAAGGGTAAATTTAACGCTTCTTGATGTGTTTGCCCATTTTCGTCTTGCCAAAGTGCGGTCATTTTTTCGCGTGTTTTTTTTAGTAACAACGTGCCTAAATGATCCGGCAAGGAAATAGGGTGATCAAATGTTGCCTCAACATATTCCTGTGAAATATCGTTAAATCTCTGCGTGAGAAATAAACGGTTTTGATAGCGGCGGACAATGTTATCGTCTAGGCGAAATTGCGGTTGTGCATCGACTTTCGCGAAAATAACATTTGAAATGATTTGCTCTAATTGCGCGAGAGAGGGCAGGGCAACGCCCCAATCTTGCAACCATAAGCGTAACAAGGCGCGTTGTTTCACCGAGGAATAGTTTTCGAAATGTTGTAGCTGAAAAGTGCGGTCATTTTTTACGATGTTTTTTTGATATTCTTCCGCTAACAGCTCATTAAGCAGTTGCTGTTGTTCATAACAATGTTGTGTTGAACGTTGCACTGCTGAATCAAAATGCGCCCAGCGCTGGCGCAATTCAGGCAACACGATGTTACGCAGGAAATTGCGATCGTATTGATTATCTTCGTTGCTTTCATCCTCAATCCAACTCAGTCCTTCCTGTTGTACAAACGCCAGCAATTGTTGGCGGCTAAAATTCAATAAGGGGCGAAAAATAGGTACGCCGTAAACATTGCTTTTCGACGGCATAGCGCCTAAGCCTTGCACGCCACTGCCGCGTTTTAGGGCAAGGAAAAAGGTTTCCGTTTGGTCTTGTTGATGATGTGCCGTGGCGAGCCATTCAGTCGGTAAAATCTGCTGTGCAATGGCTTCATAACGGGCTTGGCGGGCCCCCGCCTCGATGCCCTTTTCTGTGCTGACGTTCACGTGTTGAATTTGCAACGAAATACGAAATTGGCGGCAAATTTGTTGGCAATGTGCTGACCAAGCATCGGCATTGGCGCTTAATCCGTGATGAATATGAATGGCGCGCAGCTGAAAGTGCGGTTGTTTTTCACGGAGTTTCGCAAATAACGCGAGCAGTGCGGTGGAATCCAAACCTCCGCTAAACCCGATAAGAAAGTGAGTTTGGGTTGGAGCAAGTTGGCGGAGTTGCTGTGAAAATTGTTCAAGAAGCATAGGCGGATAAAATTTCCTCCCGTTGGACGGGAGGACGTTGAGAGTTATGCAATTTTTTGTGCTTTATAGTGGCTGCGCGGATGGACGATGAGATCTCGGGCTGCAATGATTTGTAATTCATATTCGCCATGTTCTAACGTCGTTTGCATGACATCATTGACGGCGTTTGCCATGTGTTCAAACGCCTCTACATCCGATTTGCCGTTGAGTAGGTTGGCGAGGAATAAACCGGCGGTTAAATCACCTACGCCGACCGGTTCGCGATCAAACGGGTGCAACGGACGGGATAGGTGCCACATGCCTTGTTCGGTCGCCAACAATATTTCAAATTGTGTCGCATCTTTGCCTACTTTGCTTAAATGTTTGACCAAGACTTTTTTCGGCCCTTTTGCCAAAATGGCTTGTACGGCAGTCAGTGCTTGCTCAAAATTCTCGACGGATAAGCCGCTTAATTCACGGAGTTCCACCAAGTTCGGTGTAATAATATCCGCTTCTGAAACAATGTTAATCAGACCTTCACGCACACCGTCTGCCACGATACAGCCCTTGTCTGGGTGCCCCATTACAGGATCGCACAAATAAAGCGCACGAGGATTGATGGCTTTGATTTTATGAACTGCATTGATAATTTCGTCAATTTGTTCAGAAGATCCCAAATAACCGGAAACCACCGCATCACATTTTTTCAAGGCACCAATTTCATCAATGCCGCGTACGATTTCACCGATTTGTTCTTTGGGAATGACAATGCCTGTCCATTTGCCATATTGGGTGTGATTAGAAAATTGCACGGTATTTAACGCCCAAACGTCAATACCGTGCAATTGCATTGGGAAGGTTGCCGACTTGTTGCCGGCGTAGCCATAAACCACATGAGATTGAATTGAAAGTACGTGTTTCATTGCCTTTTCTCCTTTTCTTCTCTTCTCTTTTGACTACGCCGGAAAGTGCGGTGGGATTTTTATTTGTTTTTCTTTTCTATGCGTAACCGTAGCTCATTAAGCGTTGATAACGGCGATTTAGCAGATTTTCTTGATTTAACACGTCTAAATCAGCTAAGTCTTCAACTAAACGTTTTTTCAAATTTTTCGCCATTTCAGCGTAATTACGATGTGCACCGCCTAACGGCTCACGCACGATGTTGTCAATCAAGCCAAGCTCTTTTAAACGATTGGCGGTTAACCCCATGACTTCTGCTGCGGTAGAGGCTTTATCGGCGCTTTTCCACAAAATAGATGCACAACCTTCCGGCGAAATAACGGAGTAGGTGGAGTATTGCAACATGTTGACTTTGTCACCTACACCGATAGCCAACGCACCGCCGGAACCGCCTTCACCGATAACGGTACAAATCACCGGGACTTTTAAGAGGGACATTTCGCGTAAGTTACGAGCGATAGCTTCTGACTGACCGCGCTCTTCAGCGCCTACACCCGGGTAAGCGCCCGGAGTGTCAATGAAGGTGATAATAGGCAATTTGAAACGCTCTGCCATTTGCATGAGGCGTAATGCTTTGCGGTAGCCTTCCGGTGCCGGCATACCAAAGTTGCGTTTTACTTTATCTTTGACGGTGCGGCCTTTTTGGTGGCCAATCACCATTACAGGTCTGCCGTCTAAACGTGCCAATCCGCCAACAATGGCTTTATCATCAGCAAAAGCGCGGTCGCCGGCAAGTTCTTCAAATTCGGTGAAAATATGCTCGATGTAGTCAAGAGTATAAGGACGATTCGGGTGACGAGACATTTTTGATACTTGCCATGCATCTAAATTTGCAAAGGTTTTTTCGGTTAATTCGATGCTTTTTTTCTGCAAACGGGCAATTTCATCATCAAGATTAATATTATTGTCTTGGTTTGCTATAGCACGCAAAGATTCGATTTTTGCTTCAAGTTCAGCAATGGGTAATTCAAAATCTAAGTATTCTTGACTCATGTGTGATTCCTAATTTTGTGAAAATTTTGCACCGCACTTTAACAAGATTTTGGTAGTGGTGCAATCGAACGCGCTATTCTATGCGTTTTTTTCATAAAAGTCATACCATTTCATCTGGTAACACCAGCTAAGACTATGTAATGAAAGTATTTATTGCCTTTGCGCATGAAACGAAAAATGAAAAAAATGACTGAAATATCAACTGATACTCCAATTGACAATCTGCTAAAACGATTTTATTATGTAGTCACTTTCAAGATAAGATGTTTGAAAGTCAGGATTGGTCTCCTGAAATAAGCGGGTTGAAGGTATGAAACGCTTTTAGTATCAGTTTTATGTCGCAAACTACAAACCATCATCAGTCAATGGTGGACTAGGTAGAAACCCGCAGGGATGCGACGCAGTATACCGCTTACTGTTAAGACCAATTCTGCTTAGTTCACCACCCAATTCTAAGTTTCATTTCTACTTAATTTTAATTTAATATTTTTTCTGACAGATGTTGGAACCGTTGTTTCTCTATTCTTGAAAAAGGCATTTTATAGAAATAAAAAAGCCCTGAAAATTCAAGGCTTTTTTTACTGAGTTATTCCCACTCAATCGTTGCTGGTGGCTTGCCGCTAATATCATACACAACACGGGAAATGCCGTTCACTTCGTTGATGATACGGTTGGAGACTTTGCCTAATAAATCATAAGGCAAATGTGCCCAATGTGCGGTCATAAAATCAATGGTTTCTACGGCGCGCAAGGAAATCACCCAGTCATATTTACGTCCGTCACCCATTACACCGACAGATTTCACCGGCAGGAACACGCTGAAGGCTTGGCTGGTTTTTTCATACCAACCACTGTTGCGTAATTCTTCGATAAAAATGGCATCGGCACGGCGTAATAAATCGCAGTATTCTTTTTTCACTTCGCCTAATACACGCACGCCTAAACCCGGGCCAGGGAATGGGTGGCGGTTGATCATTTCAGCCGGTAAACCTAAAGCTAGACCGATTTTACGCACTTCATCTTTGAACAATTCACGTAACGGTTCGACCAAGCCAAGTTTCATATAATCCGGCAATCCGCCTACGTTGTGGTGAGATTTGATGACGTGGGCTTTGCCGGTTTTGCTGGCGGCAGACTCGATTACGTCAGGGTAAATGGTGCCTTGTGCCAACCATTTGACGTTGGTAAGTTTTTTCGACTCATCATCAAAAACATCTACGAACACTTTACCGATAATTTTACGTTTTGCTTCCGGATCCGATACGCCGGCAAGTTCGCCTAAAAAACGACTTTCTGCATCGACACGCGTGATGTTTAAGCCGAATTTATTGCCAAACATTTCCATCACTTGATCGCCTTCATTTAAACGCAATAACCCGTTATCGACAAACACGCAATGTAAGTTTTTGCCGATGGCGCGATGTAATAACAACGCAACTACAGAGGAATCCACGCCGCCGGATAAGCCTAAAATCACTTCGTCATCGCCTACTTGCTCTTTAATGCGGGCAACGGCGTCTTCAATGATGTTTTCGGCAGTCCATTTGGTTTCGCAACCGCAAATGTTCACCACGAAATTGGTTAATAATTCCAAGCCTTTTTTAGTGTGGGTAACTTCAGGGTGGAATTGTACGCCGTAGAAATGGCGGTTTTCATCAGACATTGCGGCAATCGGACAAGTTGGGGTTGTACCGGTCACTTGGAAATTTTGTGGCAAGCGGGTGACTTTATCGCCATGACTCATCCACACATCCAATTTGTTGTCGCCGTCATTAAGATCGGCGAAAAGTGCGGTGGCATTTTCCATTAAAACGGAAGCATAGCCGAACTCGCGGTGATCAGAGGTTTCTGTTAAACCGCCAAGTTGCATTGCCATAGTCTGCATGCCGTAGCAAACGCCCAGCACCGGCACACCCGCGTTAAAAACATATTCCGGGGCACGCGGGCTGTTTTCTTCCGTGGTGCTTTCCGGGCCTCCGGAAAGAATAATCCCGGTTGGGTTGAAATCACGGATTTGTTGTTCGGTGACATCCCACGCCCAAAGTTCGCAATAAACACCGATTTCACGCACACGACGGGCGATAAGTTGGGTGTATTGGGAACCAAAGTCGAGGATAAGGATTTTATGATTGTGGATGTTGGTCATGGTTTTCTCTAACAATTTCTATGTATGCTGGGATAGATTGAATTTCGGTCGCACTGTCATGACAATAAATTGTATCGCGCGCCCAAACCGGTGGCGCATTCTATCATTTCCCCCCTCTAACGTAAACGATAGCGATTGTCTTACTACACAAAGTGCGGTGTTTTTTTCATTTATTTTTCACTGACCCTAAATAAATGGCGAATAAGGTAATAAAGGCCCCGAGCCATTGCCATGCGTTGATGGGTTTGTGTAATAAAAATGCGTCGATAACGAGTGCCGCGACAGGTTCGGAAAGTAACAATAATCCGGTTAAGCCTAGACTGAGCAACGGGATTGTGTAGGCAATCATGCCCCAGGCGATGCATTGCATAACAATGCCGTAGATCAGAATTAAACTGATGTCCGTGAGTGTTGTTGGATAAAGGGAGTCGGCGTTGAATATCAGTGCCGGTAGAATTAATGCGGAGGCACCGCTAATACTGATAAGCCACATGAGCGGAAAAATGGAAATCGGTTCAATGCTGTGTGCTTGGCGAATCGATGCCATGGACGCGGCGAGGCAGGCACCGGAAAGTAATCCGATAAAGATACCATAACCCGCTTCGATGTTATTTTGCAATTCGGGGCTTGCAATGAGTATGACACCGACAGTCGCGATAAGCAGGCTTGCAAGCTGTAATTTACTTTGCTGTTCTTGAAAAAATAGCCAACCAATAAAGGCTAAAAAGAAGATTTGTAAGCTATTTAATAGGGTGGAAATACCCGGTCCGACAGCGTAAATGCTTTCATGCCAAAAGGCTAAATCAAATGCAAGAAAAACGCCTGAAGCGATTGCCCAAAATAACGTTTTAGGCTGTTTTGGTAACGGCTTACGATAAAGTTTCATTAAAAACCAAAAAATCCCTGATGCGATTAGCAATCGCCAAAAGGCGATAGCGTAGGCACCAACAGGAACAAATTTGACGATAAGGCTACCGAGCCCAAATAAGACACAGCCGATAACCAACATACAGGCCGCAAAACGATTTGATTGCATGGATGTTATAACTGATTAAAGAAAGTAGGGCGTGATTATAACAAAAGTGCGGTGGATTTTTTCCGCGTTTTAAAACGCGTTGAAAACCGACCGCACTTTATGCCGTATTAAACGGCAGGAATGAAGAATTCAGTGGCAATGATGACGCAAATAAAGCCGACGATCATTGGTACAGACATACGTTTTACAATTTCAAACGGTGAAATTTTTGCCATACCGGATACGGCAACCACAACACCGGAGACCGGTGATAAACCACGACCCAGGTTGGATGCTTGTAACATCGGGATGGTTAAGTAAGCCGGGTTCGCACCCATTTGAGTGGCAAGTTTCGGAATTAATTCGGCAAAAGCGTAGAAGGCTGCATTGCCGGAACCTGTTGCCATGGTGGCTAAAATAGTAATAACAGCGAGTACCAACATCATGACTAATCCGCTGCCACCGAACGCTTGGGCAGAGTCAATGAGGTTCGTGATGAAGCCAATTGTGCTTAAGCTTTGGGCAAAGACCCCAGCGGCGACCAATAACATGACTACGCCGGCAAAGGCATCTGCCATACCACGATAAGCCACGATTAAGTTATCAAAGGTTTTTTTCGCGCTGAAATTACGGGCAAAGTCGATTAATGCGGTAATTAGGAAACAAAGAATAATAATGGTGACAATGTGTAATTTCGGTAAGCCCCATTGGCCATCGAAGAGCAATACGCCGATAATGGGTAATAAAGGTAAAATAGCATAGAACGTTGGCACATCAGTTTTGATGTCGGCCACATCTAATGTGGTGGTTACCACGCCTTCTTTGCGATCTAAATAACGTTGCCAGAAGAAGTGAGCAATGGCGATACCGCAAATGGCAAAGAGGGAAACCGGCAAGCTGGTAGAGAAGGCAAATTCACTCAGTGGAATTTTGGAGATTTCCGCTGACAACACCACATCGCCCGATGTCGGCGATAAAATAATAGAAATCGGCGAGGCGCAGATTGCTGCCGCGGCACCGCGGGAAATACCCACGTTTACCATCACAGGGAACAGCGTCGCCATTAATAGCACGCCTAAGCCTGTTGCAGAAGACACGGCAAAAGACATTAAGCAAGCAAGTAAGTAAGCGAAGATCATTAAAATGTAAGGGGAACGCACATTTTTAAGTGGTTTAGAAACGAGTTTCACCACCATATCGTTTGCGCCCAAATGCGTCATGTAAGCGGAGAAACCGCATAAGATCATGATCATTAAGCCTAAACCGCCACTACGGTTAGACAGCAAGTATTTTACATATTCAATAATGTCTAAATAGGTTGACCCCGTGCTTTTTACATTTTCCGGCAAAATGGAATGTCCCATTAGCACGGAAAGTAGTAATAACACTAAACCGCCGAACATTAACACGCCCGTGGCGGAATAGCCTTTCACGATGTAATACGCAACGAGCACAATTGCGACTAGACCGATAATTAAATCCATAATATCTCCTTAGGTTGTATTTTATAGATGTTTGAATGTAGCGAAAAATTAAAGCCGTTGTAAACGGCTTTAATTTGAAATTTTGAGGTTGATCATAAAAAGTGCGGTGTTTTTTACAGGTGTTTTTCTTACACCCCCTTTTCTTGCGATCCTTGTTATTTTTCGCTTAAGTAAATGTTTTTATCTTGCGCATCTCTTGGCAAGATTAAGTTTAATACCACAGCCGTAATCCCGCCGGCCGCAATGGCGTTGCGGAAAACATCCGGCAGCATTTTGAACACTTCCGGCTCAAAAGCGACACCTAAACCCACGCCCACTGCTGTGGCCGCGATAACCGCTTCACGGCGATTGATTCCGTGAGTCATGATGATTCGCACACCGGCGATGGCAATTAACCCGAACATTAAGACCATTGCGCCACCGAGTACCGGGCTTGGAATGGTGGTGAAAGCGCGTCCGACAATTGGGAATAAACCAAATAAGACTAAAATGGCTGCGATAAATTTCCCAACATGGCGGGAAGCTACGCCGGTCATTTGAATGACGCCGTTATTTTGGGCAAAGGTGGTGAGCGGTAAAGACCCTAAGGCAGTGGCAATCACAGACACCAAACCATCAGCAAACACGCCGCCGCGTAAACGTTGGCGGAATTCTTCACCTTCATAAGGTTGACCGGAAACCATTGCTGTTGCCGTTAAGTCGCCCACCGCTTCAAATACACTTAATAAATAGATGATGGCGGCGACCCAAAATGCTGACCAGTCAAAAGCAAAACCATACTTAAATGGCACCGGAATGGTAAAAATGTCCACATCTTTTAATGGAGAAAAATCGACCATGCCTAAGCATAATGCAACGATATAGCCTGCGATTAAGCCGACGGCAATGCCGCTCATGCGTAAAAACGGGTTACGCATACAGTTAAAAATTAACACAACCACCAGCACTAAACCGGCTAAGCCGATGTTTTGTAGTGAACCAAAAGCTTCCGTACCTTTAGCTCCAAAACCGCCACCAAAATCGGTAATACCGATATCGATCAAACTTAAACCGATAAGCAATACAACGACACCGCTTACAGTTGGGGTAATGACGCGTTTTAAATAAGGCAAAATCCAAGCCGCACCACAAACTAAAAAAGCACCGACGAAAGAAATACCAAGCAAGGTTGAAATCATGGTGTGTTCGTCAATGCCATTGTCTTTCATGCTTAATCCCACGGCAATCATGACGCTGACGAAAGAAAAATTGACCGATTGAATGGAAAGCATGCCTGAGCCAATAAAACCAAAACGATGCACTTGAATATAGGTCCCAATACCGGATGCCACCATCGCCATGGACACTAAGTAGGCGGTCATGTGTACCGGTAAATTGAGCGCGCCCCCGACAATCAGAGCGGGGGTAACCATCGGCACAAAAATGGCCAATAAATGGGTAATTGCACTAATTAGTGCGTTGAAAAAGGGCGGTTTATCTTCGAGACGATAGACTAAATCCGCTTCCTCTGTTTGGTGTTGAGCGTGTTCCATAAAATGATCCTTAGATACGCTGGGGTTAGGAAAATAAGAGGGCGGTATTTTAGTGAATTTTATGATGTTGCGCAAACGATTGCTTTTGTGTTGATAAAAATATTTTACGTTTATTAAAAGGAGTAGAAGAGAAAATAAAAAGTGCAGTCGATTTTCAAAACGTTTTTAAAATCGACCGCACTTCTTGTTAAAGATAAAACCCAATTAGCTCATGCGATAGTTCGGGGCTTCTTTGGTGATGGTAACATCATGTACATGGCTTTCTTTAATGCCTGCACCACTAATACGCACAAACTGGGCTTTTGTGCGTAAGTCATCAATGGTGGCGCAGCCGGTTAAGCCCATGCAAGAACGCAATCCGCCCATTTGTTGGTGAATGATTTCTTTGAGCAAGCCTTTATAAGGAATACGACCTTCAATGCCTTCCGGCACTAATTTGTCGGCAGCGTTATCGGATTGGAAATAACGGTCACTTGAGCCTTTCGCCATGGCGCCAAGAGAGCCCATGCCACGGTAAGATTTGAACGCACGGCCTTGATACAATTCAATTTCGCCCGGCGCTTCTTCTGTACCGGCAAACATGGAACCGACCATGACGCAACTGGCGCCTGCCGCAAGCGCTTTCGCAATGTCGCCGGAGTAACGGATACCGCCATCGGCAATGACCGGAATACCGCGATCTTTTAAGGCTTCAGCCGCATCAGAAATGGCGGTAATTTGTGGTACGCCCACGCCGGTGACGATACGGGTGGTACAAATAGAGCCTGGGCCAATCCCCACTTTGACTGCACTAGCACCGGCATCCGCCAAGGCGAGTGCACCTTCTGCAGTGGCGACGTTACCGGCTACAATCGGTAGATTTGGGTATTTTGCGCGTGTTTCACGTACACGTTGTAATACGCCTTCGGAATGTCCGTGAGAAGAGTCGATTAATAAGACATCGACGCCTGCTTTGACTAAGGCATCAATGCGTTCTTCGTTGCCTGGGCCTGCGCCAACCGCTGCGCCTACACGTAAACGGCCGAATTCGTCTTTACAGGCATTCGGTTTTTGTTCCGCTTTTTGATAGTCCTTTAAGGTAATCATGCCTTTTAATTTGAAGTTATCATCAACAATTAACACTTTCTCTACGCGATGTTCGTGCATTAATTGGAAAATCTCTTCACGTTTTGCCCCTTCTTTGGCGGTGACAAGGCGAGACTTCGGTGTCATGAAATCGGCAACGGTTTTGTTTAAATCTGAAATAAAGCGGGTATCACGACCGGTGATAATACCGACCAAATTACCTTCAGCATCGACAACCGGATAACCGGCAAAGCCATTTTTCTGTGCAATGGCTTTTAATTCACTGATGGTTAATGTTGGTGGCACCGTAATGGGATCGGAAACCACACCGCTTTCAAATTTTTTCACTTTACGAACACGATCCACTTGGCGTTCAATGGACATATTTTTATGAATAAAGCCAATACCACCTTCTTGTGCAAGGGAAATCGCCAATTTCGTTTCAGTTACCGTATCCATTGCCGCTGACAACATAGGAATGTTCAAACGAATCGTTGAGGTTAATTGAGTAGAAAGGTTAGCTGTGTTCGGTAACACAGTGGAGTGAGCTGGAACAAGAAGAACGTCGTCAAATGTGAGTGCTTCTTTTAAGATGCGTAATGCCATTGCAATATCTCTCTTTAAGTTAAAATGATGAAAAAATATTGCGGGCGGATTATACAGATCCATCCTGTATTTGAAAAGAAAAAATGATAAAAAATTTGCGTTTTTAGCGTATGATAACCACCGTTTAAACGCGGAAAAACAGGAAGGATTTATGGCGAAATTACTAGAATTACTGACAAGCGATGTAGAAAATTCATTGGAAAATTTGACCGCACTTTTAGCTTGCAGTAGAGAGGAATTATTAGCAGAAGTGCGTCAGATGGAGCAACAAGGACTGTATTTTGCGTTAGAAAATGATCATCTTTATTTGATCCCTGAATTACCTTTATTAAATGAAAAACGTCTAGCGGAGGCGTTGAAACCTTATCATGTGGTGGTTAAACCGGTCATTTCTTCAACCAATCAATATTTATTAGAGAATGTTGCACGCCTTCAAAAAGGTGATCTTTGCTTGGCTGAATATCAAACCGCCGGGCGTGGTCGTCGTGGGCGGCAATGGATTTCGCCTTTTGCCGGGCAAATTATCATGAGTTTTTACTGGCAATTGGATCCTAGCAAATCTTTAGACGGGTTAAGTACCGTGATTGGTTTGGCGATTGTGCAAGCGCTAGTTGAATTGGATATGTACGGTTTTCAAGTAAAATGGCCGAATGATATTTTGGTCAATGAGCGAAAACTTGCCGGGATTTTGGTGGAAATTGTAAACCGACCGAATGGTAAACTCAATTTGGTCGTTGGCATTGGCATGAATGTTTCTCTTGGGCAAGAAAAACAAATCGATCAACCTTGGGCAGAGTTAACGGAATTTTTTCCACATGTTGATCGTGAAAAATTGATTATACAAATGGTTAATACCATTTATCGTTATTTAGCGCGTTTTGAACAGCACGGTATTGATGCGGAAATGCAACAACAATGGCTTGAATATGATGCCTATCTAGGTACTGAAGTGAATGTGATAAGCGAAAAAAGCACCATTTCAGGTATTGAACAGGGGATTAATGCACAAGGTCATTTATGTCTCATGACAGAAAAGGGTGTGCAATATTTTAATGCAGGCGAAGTTTCGTTACGGAAAAAGTAAAACTTTCGAGAAAAAAATGCGTCTAATCTTATGAGTAATCGTGAAGATATTACTTGTTTAACTTATAACTCATGAGGTTACATATGAAAGAGACAGTTAAATTTTTAGGCATTGTGACACTAGCGGTGGCATTAAGTGCTTGTAGTAATTTAAGTAAAACCCAGAAAAACACGGCTATCGGTGCGGCGGTAGGCGGGGTTGCCGGTAACATGATTGGTAGCTCAACCGGAGCAACGCTAGGTGGCGCGGCATTAGGCGGCTTAATCGGAAGCCAAGTGAGTAAATAATCAAATTAACTCAGGTTTAACAAGTAAAGTGCGGTCGGAAATAAGTTGGTTTTCGACCGCACTTTAGTATCTAAGAACAGTTAAAAAATAATCAATTAAAAAATATTTTCAAAAAAAACGTAAAAAAGGGGTTGCAAGGTTGGGATAAATGCCTATAATACGCCCCCACAACGACGCGCCGTTGTAAAGCATTAAACCGCGCGTCGTTTTTTGTTCTTTAACAATCAATCAGACAAACTGTGTGGGCACTTGA
>CAUPZK010000034.1:0-20079 GCA_963515835.1 uncultured Aggregatibacter sp. | reverse complement strand
GGTCGGGGTCGCGAGTTCGAGCCTCGTTTCCCGCTCCAAATTCACAATCCCTCGCGTCTGCGGGGGATTTTTTTGCCTAGCTCTTAGCTTTAATGATGAAATTTGTAGCATGACTCTTGGCAACGTTACGCAATCATAAAACTACATAATTCCCTCAAAGTGCGGTACAATCCAGCCTTATTTTTCAACCGGCGAAGAAGATGACTGAAACATTAATTCAATATATTTCTGATGAAAATGCCATGTGTAATTTTGGCAAAAAACTCATTGATGCCATTTGCCAAGTGCCAAATCATAAAGGCATTACTCTCTATCTAAACGGAGAACTCGGTGCGGGAAAAACCACATTAAGCCGTGGCATGATTCAGGGATTGGGTTATCAAGGCAATGTAAAAAGCCCTACTTATACGCTCGTAGAAGAATATAAAATTTCAGGAAAAAATATCTATCATTTTGACTTATATCGCCTTTCTGATCCGGAAGAACTTGAATTTATGGGCATCCGCGATTACTTCGCAGAAAACACAATTTGTTTAATTGAGTGGGCTGAAAAAGGTGCCGGTTTGCTCTCAGCACCGGATTTACTCGTTAATATTCATTACGCTGAACACGCCCGCAATATTGAAGTAATTGCTAAATCTGAAACCGGTCGACACATTATTGAAAAACTGAATTAACCTTTTATCACAATGAAACCCAAAACGATGTTTAGATTTCTTTTGATTAACAGCCTTTTCTTCTTTGCGCTATCCGCGTTTGCGAATAATACTTGGACGATAGCGATCGACCCCGGCCATGGTGGAAAAGACCCTGGCGCAATCGGACACAATCTCAAAATTTATGAAAAAAATGTCACGCTTTCTATTGCCAAAGAATTGAAGGCGTTACTGGATAAAGATCCTCACTTTCGCGCAGTACTTACCCGCAACGGCGATTATTTTATTTCCGTGCCACAGCGTTCAGAAATCGCCCGTAAATATAAAGCCAACTATTTAGTTTCTATCCATGCTGATTCCTCAGAAACCCCGAATTTACGCGGTGCTTCTGTGTGGGTTCTCTCCAACCGTCGTGCCAATGATGAAATGGGGCAATGGCTGGAAGATCATGAAAAACGCTCAGAATTACTCGGTGGTGCCGGTAACGTGCTTGCTTCACATAATGAAAAATACTTAGATCAAACCGTATTAGATTTACAATTTGGTCATAGCCAACGCGTAGGATATGAATTGGGCAATATCGTTTTGCGCCACTTTTCCCAAATTGCCTCTTTAAGCCGTCCAACACCACGCCATGCCAGCCTCGGTGTTTTGCGTTCACCGGATATTCCCTCCATTTTGGTAGAAACCGGTTTTCTGTCGAATCAAGAAGAAGAACTTAAATTAAGTACACCGGCATACCGCAAAAGAATCGCCCAAGTCATTTACAACGGCTTAGTGGAATATCGCCGTAAAAACTATAAAGACGAACCCCAAATTGCCACGACAAAAACAGATGAAAAATCCACCGCACTTGAGACAAACGATAGCGCTTTACGCCACACCGTAAAAGCCGGGGAAAATCTAACAAAACTTGCCACCAAGTACGGTGTAAAACCGGCGGACATTCTTACTTTGAATAAATTAAAACGCAAAGAATTGCGAATCGGTGAAACCATTAAAATTCCAAGTAACGCCAAAAATAACGCTAAAGAAATCGTAGAAGAAAAAGAGACACCCACCCAAACCGCTCAAGCTAAACCGCAAGAGATGAAACCTGATGACATTAAAGATAGCGGCATTCGTCATAGCGTAAAACCTGGTGAATCCTTGAATAAATTGGCTTTGAAATATAAGGTCTCCTCGGCAGATATCCTTGCTCTCAATAAGCTCAAGCGAAAAGAACTCTTGGTGGGCGAAATCCTTAAAATTCCGGGAGAGGCAAAAGTAGTAGAAGAAGCGAAGTCAGCGCAACCGCCAAAAGCGGAAAAGGCCCCAAAAACAAACACGCCAAGCATTAAGGAAGCCAAACCGGTAGAAACTAAGACGGCGGATAAAAATAAAAAACAAGAGAAACCGAATCACAGCCAAACGAAGCCAAAAGAACAAAATAAAAACAAAGTAGAAGTCAAAGAAGCAATACCGAAATTCCATACGGTACAAAAAAATGAAACGCTTTACTCCATTGCCCGAGAATATAAAATTTCACCCAATAAGCTGTTGAAATTAAACCCGAAATTAAAAGATGGCAAAGTGTTAAGCGGACAAAAAATCCAACTGTTTGACGATAATTCAGGGAAGAAATAATGACTATACGTATTTTATCGCCACAATTAGCCAACCAAATCGCTGCCGGAGAAGTGGTCGAACGCCCTGCTTCGGTGGTAAAAGAATTGGTGGAAAATAGCCTCGATGCCGGTGCCGATAAAATTCAAATTGATATTGAAAACGGGGGCGCTAGTCTTATCCGAATTCGCGACAATGGCATTGGCATTGCCAAGGAAGAATTGGCTTTAGCACTTGCCCGTCACGCCACCAGTAAAATCGCCGATCTTGCCGATTTAGAAGCCATTTTAAGTTTGGGATTCCGTGGCGAAGCCCTTGCCAGTATCAGTTCAGTTTCCCGTTTAACCCTCACCTCCCGTACTGCAGAACAAAACGAAGCTTGGCAGGTCTATGCCCAAGGACGCGACATGGAAACCACCATTCAACCGGCATCCCATCCGGTGGGGACAACCGTTGAGGTGGCAAATTTATTTTTTAACACGCCCGCCCGCCGTAAATTTTTACGTTCTGAGAAAACCGAATTTTCCCATATTGATGAAGTTATTCGTCGTATTGCGTTGGCGAAATTTAATATCAGTTTCACCCTCACACATAATGGCAAAGTATTACGCCAATACAAAAGTGCGGTCACGCATGAACAAAAATTAAAGCGAGTTGCAGCAATTTGTGGGGAGGATTTTATTCAGAATGCGTTGCAAATTGATTGGAAACACGATGACCTCCATTTGTCCGGTTGGGTCGCTATGCCCCACTTTCATCGTCCGCAAAATGACTTAAATTATTGTTATGTGAATGGGCGGATGGTGCGCGATAAAATCATTACCCACGCCATTCGACAAGCCTACGCCGACTATTTAACCAACGAGCAGTACCCTGCTTTTGTGCTGTTTATTGATCTCAATCCCAACGATGTTGATGTGAACGTGCATCCCACCAAACATGAAGTGCGTTTCCAGCAATCTCGTTTGGTGCATGATTTCATCACTCAAGGCATCAGCAATGCGTTGGCCTCCGAGCCAATGCCGTTGAATACGCCAGCAACAGAATATCGCGTGGAAGAACCCGCCGGTGCATGGGAAGTTTCCACACAGACAAAACCTAATCGCTCGGCTGCGGGACAAAATATCTTTGCCCAGCCGACAGTTCATTCTGCCAATACCTACTCGGAAAACCGATATCACGAGCAGCCAAAACAGCAAAAAAATCCACCGCACTTTTATGGTGGTTTGGCCTCTCGTGAGCCGATAACGCAGAAGGTACTCGAGGCGCATGACGCGTTGTGGGCATCTTCGGAAAAACACATGCAAACCAACGTAACCGAAGTCAAAAAGCCAAATACCCATTTCTTGCACGCCCTTGCATTAATCCAACATGAAGCCTTGTTGTTACAGCAAGAACAACGTTTTTATTTACTCTCGCTTGCGCGTTTGCAACAGCTAAAACAAACGCTAAATTTAACCTTAGCACCCACCTCCCAGCCATTGTTAATTCCGATTATTTTCCGTTTATCTGATGCGCAATGGCAGGCATGGCTTCAACAAAAAGCCTTTTTCGAGCAAATTGGCTTTGTGTTTATGGAAGAGGCGGCGCAACATAAAATCACGTTACAAAAAGTATCGGCACATTTGCGCCAACAAAACTTACAACACATGATTGTGTCGCTATTAAATCAATCTTTCGAAAATTTACCTGAATTTTTGACCGCACTTTTGGCACCTTTAGCCTCGCCGCCAATCACCGTGCTGGCCGATGCGGTAAATTTACTGACAGAAACCGAACAGTTACTCGCGAAACAGCAGCAAATTCGTCTGTTAGATTTACTCATCGAAATTGACTGGCAGCCTTATTTAACTCAATTAACCCGCTAACTATGCAGCATTCAGAACACAAACCTTTAGCGATTTTTTTAATGGGGCCAACCGCCTCCGGTAAAACGGATTTGGCGATCCAGTTGCGCCAACAACTGCCTGTGGAAGTCATCAGTGTGGATTCCGCCCTGATTTATCGCGGCATGGACATTGGCACGGCGAAACCCTCAAAAGCTGAACTGGCACTGGCACCTCATCGTTTAATTAATATTTGCGATCCGGCAGAAAGTTATTCTGCGGCGAATTTCCGCACAGATGCTTTACGCGAAATGCAAGAGATTAGCGCACAAGGCAAAATTCCTTTATTGGTGGGCGGCACGATGTTGTATTACAAAGCCTTATTGGAAGGTCTGTCGCCCCTCCCCTCCGCTGACGAAAAAGTGCGGTCGGAAATTGAGGCAAAAGCAGCACTTATCGGTTGGGGTGGATTACATCAAGAACTCAGTAAAATCGATCCAATTTCAGCACAACGTATTAACCCGAATGACTCGCAACGGATTAACCGCGCATTAGAAGTCTTTTATTTAACTGGTAAGACCTTAACGGAATTAACGGCACAAAAAGGCGAAGCCTTGCCGTATGACATTCTGCAATTTGCGATTGCACCGAAACAACGAGAGGTCTTACATCATCGAATTGAGCAACGTTTTCACAACATGATTGAACTTGATTTTCAGCAAGAGGTCGAAAAATTGTACCGTCGTCCCGACTTAAACGAGAACCTGCCGTCCATTCGCTGTGTGGGTTATCGCCAAATGTGGGAATATTTACGCGGTGATTATGACCACGATGAGATGGTTTTTCGTGGTATCTGCGCCACCCGCCAACTAGCAAAACGCCAGATCACTTGGCTACGTGGTTGGACATCACCGATTCAATGGTTGGATAGTTTGCAACCGGCTCAAGCCCTTGAAAAAGTATTAACCTCGGTGTCAGCGAAAGCGTAAAACACAGATTGCGCCTAGTGACTTTCAATATAATTGTTGCTATATTGATTCGCGGAGGCATACAGCTTGCTGTATTGTTTTAATTCATCACTTTTTACAAAAAGAAGGAAAGAAAAATGGCAAAAGGACAATCTCTACAAGATCCTTACTTGAATGCATTACGTCGTGAACGCATTCCCGTTTCAATCTATTTAGTAAACGGTATCAAATTACAAGGGCAAATCGAATCGTTTGACCAATTCGTGATTTTGTTGAAAAACACGGTAAATCAAATGGTTTATAAACACGCAATTTCAACAGTTGTTCCGGCTCGTTCTGTCGCACATCACAACGCGAACCAACAGCAACAACACCAAGTACAACAGGAAACTCCTTCTGTAGAAAACAATATTGATGCTCAAGCAGAATAACAAAGCGGAAAATATTGGCTAATTTACTCGGTAATTTAACTCAACAACCTTTAACTGAAAGTGCGGTGGATTCTGCGGAAATTTCCACCGCACTTTTTGCGTCTGAAAATCCCCTAGAAAATGAACATCACGCATTGAACAATGCCATTATCGTGCACTGTTTTTTTGATGGGCAGAAAAATGTAGACGATTTAAACGAATTTCGACTCCTTGCCAAATCTGCCCAGGCACATATTCTCACTGTGATCACCGGTAGCCGCAGTTCGCCACAAGCCAAATATTTCGTTGGGCAAGGCAAAGCGGAAGAAATTGCTGATGCGGTCAAACAATACCAAGCCGATTTAATTTTAGTAAACCACACCTTAACGCCTGCACAAGCCCGAAATCTAGAAAGCTTGTGTGATTGTCGTGTAGTCGATCGAAACGGCTTAATTTTAGATATTTTCGCTCAACGCGCCCGCTCCCATGAAGGGAAATTACAAGTGGAACTGGCTCAGTTAAAACACCTCGCCACACGTTTGGTGCGCCGTAAAACCGGGTTAGATCAACAAAAAGGTGCGGTGGGCTTGCGTGGCCCCGGTGAAACTCAACTGGAAACCGACCGTCGTTTAATTAAAGTGCGTATCAACCAGTTACAAAATCGCTTGGAAAAAGTTGCCAAGCAACGTAATCAGAATCGTCAAACGCGCCAAAAAGCAGATATCCCGACCATTTCCTTAGTGGGTTACACCAATGCCGGAAAATCTACTCTGTTCAATTTGTTGACCTCTGCCAATGTGTATGCGGCGGATCAGTTATTTGCTACGCTCGATCCCACATTGCGTCGTCTCAGTTTAAAAGATGTCGGCACAACGATTTTAGCGGACACGGTAGGCTTTCTACGGGATTTGCCCCACGATTTAATTTCCGCGTTCAAATCCACCCTACAGGAAACCACCGAAGCCGCATTATTGCTCCATGTGGTTGATTGCGCTGATCCCCGCAAATTAGAAAATATCGAGGCGGTGAACCTCGTTCTGGAAGAAATCGGTGCGCAAGATGTGCCACGATTATTGGTGTACAACAAAATTGATCAACTGGAAAACGTAACTGCACACATCGAATACGATGAAAAACACCAGCCAAGTGCGGTCTATATTTCGGCTAATTCTGCGGACGGCCTTGCGCTTTTATTGGAAGCTATTCGTGTTCGTTTAACAGATCACATTCTCCAATTCCCAATTCAACTTTCACCGTCGGAAGGAAAAATTCGTCATGCGCTGTATGAACTCAATTGCGTGGAAAAAGAAGAAATCACTGAATATGGTGAGTTTTTATTGAGTATTCGTCTTGAAAAAACAGAATGGCTGAAACTGGTGAAACGTTTTCCTATACTTGAAGCATTTAACCCAATTCAGCCGGAAGAGGACTAGGATTTGCCAATCCCGTATTGGCGTAATTTATTGGCGATTGCCGTGTGGGACACACCTAAACGCGCGGCAAGTTTTCGGGAACTCGGGTATTGGGCATAAAATTTGGTCAGTACTGCCGCTTCAAATCGCCCCACTATTTCCTCTAAAGTTGCGCCCTCCATCATTAAGCCCTCCACCTCTTGCGAGGCAGCAACCGATGTTTCCAAGCCTAGATCCTCAATACGCAACTGATTATCTTTCGTTAAGGAAACCGCGCGGTACAAGGCATTGTAGAGTTCACGAATATTGCCGAACCAAGGGTATTGTTGTAGATAATGTAAAAATTCAGCATCAAAGTGCGGTGCAGAAATGGCGAGTTTTTCACTGATTTCTCGGATAAATTGACGCGCTAACGGCTCAATATCTTCCACTCGCTCACGTAAACGCGGCAAATTAAGCGTCAACACATTTAATCGATGAAATAAATCACTGCGCATTTTGCCTTGTTCTACATAATGTTGTAGTGGCTGTTGTGTGGTGCAAATCACGCGAACATTGGCGTAATGTTCCTCTTCCTCACCCACACGACGAAAAGTGCCGTCACTTAAAAAACGGAGCAGCTTTGCCTGCAAGGTCAATGGCAATTCCTCTACCCCATCTAACAATACCGTGCCGCCATCCGCATATTCAAAAAAACCGATAAACTCGCCGTCTTTATTGCGTCGCCCGAACATTTCTGTTTCCGCATCTTCTCCCGGAATGCCTGCGCAATTCACCGCAAGAAATGCCTTATTTCGACGCGCACTTAAATCATGGCAAGCTTTGGCAATCACATCTTTTCCCGTGCCGGTTTCCCCTTGAATCAATAATGGCGCATCCAATAAAGCAAATTTTTTCGCTTTGGCGATAATGTCCTGCATTTGCGGATTTCGCGTCACGATATGAGAAAAAGCATCAATATTTGGGGAGGTTGCCATGATAAGCCTCAAGAAATAAAAAGTACATTCGGTAGAAAACAGCGGTTATGATACCGTTACAACAAAGAATCGCAACCATTTTGGCAAGTTTTATTTACAGTTTACACCTTGTCTTTTTGCTTCGCGTTCAAGTTCTCAAAAATGCTTGCGCCAAGATGGGTCAATAATTCCTTATGAATGTGAGATAAACGCGGTTTTTCATTCGCCTCAAATGCCAACGGACGACAAAATTCCATAGCTTTAATGCCCAATCGTGCCGTCAACAATCCAACGCCAATGCCCTGTGCGGCTCGTGCAGAAAGTTTGGCGGTGAGATCTTGCGAAAGCCAATTCATGCCAAGATCTTGAATCAATTCTGTCGCGCCGGCAAAGGCCATATTCACCAACACCATGCGCAACAAACGAAGGCGGCTGACATAGCCCAATTCAATGCCATAAAGCCGTGCAATTTGGTTGACCAAACGGATGTTGCGCCAAGCAATAAAAAACATATCTGCCAACGCCAACGGACTAATCGCCACCAATGCTGCCGATTCTGTCGTTGCTTTGTTAATCAATTTTTTGGCCTGTTTATCAAAAGGAAGCAATACATTTTGGCTGAACAAATGCAATACTTCCGGCACGGAATAAGATTCGTTCATTTGCTGACGCCACTTCGCCAAATCACTTTGTTGTGGATCAAGCTTCATTAATTTGCCCATTTGCTCACACAATTCAATCGCTTGTTGATGGGTTGCCGCAGAAAATTCACCGTGAAAAACGACCGCACTTTCCAGCCATTCACGGCTTTGATGCTGCATTTCACCCCGCTTACGCAACTGCACCAAACGTCGCCATTCTCCTATGATGGCAGAAATACCAAGTAACACCGCTAAACATAACACCAAGGAAAAGGCAAAATAGATCCATTGATTTTGCTGCCAAGTATCCACCAGCCATTGCACGGACTGCGCCACTGTCGCCGTCAAAAATAAAAGTGCGGTTCCAATCAGAGCTCGTTTCCACCAACGTGGTGGCGGTTGAACACTTTGCTCAAATTGCGCTTCTAACAATTCACCTTCCAACGGCACATTGTCTGCATCTGTATCCGGCACAGCTTGGTTTTCATGAAATTCCTGTTTAGCGATGAAAGCCTCCTGTTGTTCAACCAGCTCCTGTTGACTAAAAATCATTTTTTCCATTCTGCTTTCTCCTGCTATAACTTATCGCCCAGTAAAAATTGCAACACGGCATCCATTCGTAAGTGCGGTATGTTTTCACCTTGTTCTAAACGGCGCGGTTCAAACTGATCAAATTCAAATTTTTGCTCTTGCCAAAAATCAACACTCGGCAATTTATTCGGCACACTGCCGGGATAAAGCGTGACTTTTTGCAAATCGCTACTCCGCACGCCTTGAATCGCTTTAAATTGACGACCATGTTGATTTACTACCATCTGTTGCGTTGCCCGAATAGATGCAATGGCGGTGTAATCGGTAGCAATATCCGCAAACTCCACGTAACGCCCGCCTTCCTGTACTAACTGGCGCATTAGGCTGACCAAATTCGGCAACTGATCGGTGGTGATATGATCCGCTTTGGTGGCAATAAACATCAATTTATCGATTTTCGGTGAAAAAAGACGGTTTAAAAAATTGCGTTTGCCGTAATGAAAATTGCGAAACAATTGATGTAACGCCAACTGCATGTCCTCAAACGCTTCGCGACTGTGATTCAGTGGCGTTAAGCAATCCGCCAAAATTACTTGCCGATCAAACGTGGAAAAATACTGTTGATAAAAATCTTTCACAATGTGCCGACGGTAATAATCGTAGCGTTTTTGCAACACAG
The DNA here is from genome assembly GCA_963515835.1 of uncultured Aggregatibacter sp. Taxonomy (GTDB): domain Bacteria; phylum Pseudomonadota; class Gammaproteobacteria; order Enterobacterales; family Pasteurellaceae; genus Aggregatibacter. The sequence goes on along the minus strand of CAUPZK010000034.1, from coordinate 10,395 downwards.
CAAAATAGCTGTTTTCTTTCGCTTCATTCTTCAGTTGTTGCCATTGTGATTCAGTTAAATGTAACAAGGGGAAAAATTGCAAAGCCGGTGCCCCTTCCAGCTCACCGGGCAACACAAATCGCCCCGGCTGAATAAAATGCAAGCCGTGCTGTTTACATTGCCATAAATAATCGGTGTAATCCTTGGCAAGCTGCGCCAAAATATCCTCATCCGCCGGTGCGGTTAAATTTACGTTTTGGGCTTTTTCCAACCAGCTTTTTGCCAATTTCAGATGTGTCGTATTCAGTTGTCGCTGCAATTCCTGTGACCATTGCTGAAAATCCAAATCCAACAACGGCAAATCCAACAACCACTCTCCTGGATAATCAAAAATATCCAGATACAACGTCCCCTTTTCTTTAACATGACGCAACAAACCACCACTGCGCTGATAACGAATCGCCAGACGTGTTTCACTTACCCCTTTGGTGGACTGTGGCCACTTCGGTGGTTGTTGCGACAACACATTAAGATTGCCTTCATAATCAAAACGAGGAACCGACAAATCCAATTGCGGAATTCGTTTTACCGCAATAATGCCATGTCGGCGTGCCGCATCAAACAAGGGAAGATGGCTATTATCGACGCGATTAATATGTAACAACTGATTAATTAAACTCGTAATAAAGGCAGTCTTCCCACTTCGACTCACCCCCGTCACGGCAATGCGTAACGTACGATCCAAACCGCGATTAACCAGTTCATTTAATTCTTTTTGCAGGTGATTTAGCATAATTTTCGTTCTTTATGATTAAGGCTATATGACATAGATAATGAGCGATATTATACCGAAAAAATGAAGGGGAGCTTAATTTGCTTGGGATTAAAGAGATAAGGAAAGAAAAGTGCGGTGGAAAAAGCACGTGTTTTATTCTGACAAAAAGCCGTGCTTATACATGATCTGTGCTGCCTCTGCAGAGGTTAAAAAATGGAAAAACTGTTGTGTTGCTAAATTTTCATTCAGTTGCACTGCGGCATAAATCGCTTTGATATTCCATTCAGGCGGGAAAAGATGACAGCATAAACCACAATGCTGTAAATATGTCTGATAGTTGGCATAGCCTACCATCACGTCAGCGTCCCCCTCTTTTAATAGGTATTCCGCGGCAATTTCACCTTTAGGTACAATGCCTTGTTCTCCTCCCACTAATTGCAATGCACGCCGTTTTAAATATTCACCTTGTTTAGGGTATCTTTTTTCTACTAAATCAAAAAGTTGCCAAGTGTAATCGCCCCCCGGATCAGCGATAGGCGTTGATGTAGCGAGACGCAAATGAGGATCTAGCAATATATCCAATGTTTCTCTATTCTTGTATTGCGATTCGTCTCGTGTCGTGAGCATCAATCGATTAAACGCTAGAATTTGCTGGTTATAAATACATTTCGTAGCAGATAGGATGTTGATATTTTGCAAATTAGCACTAATAAAAATATCACAGTATTCATTGGCTTCAAGGCGTTGTCGCAACAACCCCGCCGGCGCTAAATGTAAATGAACCTCCACCGGGTTTTTCTGCTTGAAAATCGTCATGAGCTCATTTAAAACATGACGAAAACTGCCTGCGCTAAAAATCGTTAAATTCAACATTTTTTGATCCTATGAAAGCCACTTAATACGCTGTCGTACACGGGGACAAAATGCGTAAATTCATGGTTTTGATAGTGTGCTTCCTTCACCAACATGGGTAAATGAAATAACCGTGTCAAATTCTCTGCCGTCAACACATCATCAGTTTGACCAAATAACACGTTTTGCTTATTCATCAACAAAACTTTATTCGCCACGGCAACCACATGATTCGGTTGATGCGTTGTAAATATGACGGTTAATCTATGTTCTTTCACCAACTGTTGCAATAACGATAACACAGTATTTTGATTCGCTAAATCCAAAGCAGAGGTCGGCTCATCCAACAACATTAATTTGCATTCGGAAGCAATGGCGCGCGCAATTAAAATCAGCTGTCGCTGCCCGCCTGAAAGTGAAGCAAATTCACGATTTGCTAAATGACTCAAGTTCAAATAATCCAGCGCCTGTATAGCGATTTGGTAATCATGCAATTTTGGTTTGGCAAACGTATTAATGTGGGTAGAACGCCCCATCAGCACGATATCCAACACGGAATAAGCAAAAGGTGAAGAAAAGAATTGAGGTACAAAACCGATGGATTGATGCACCTCAATCTTGCCCTGAATCGGGCGATGAATACCAAGTAGCAAATCCAGTAAGGTGCTTTTGCCACAACCGTTTTGCCCTAAAATCGCGAGAATATCGCCTTGTTTCAGCGCAAAATTGAGTTGTTTAAACAGAAAGTTTTCTGCTTGGTAATAAAAGCCTAAATTTTCCACCAAAAGCGCGTTATTCATTCATGCCTCCGCGTTTTAGCTTATACACCAATACACCGAATAACGGTGCACCAATAAGTGCGGTCAAAATACTGAGCGGAATTTCGGCATCGGATAGCGAACGTGCGACATTGTCCACCAGCAACATATAAACCGAGCCAACAAGCATAGTACAAGGCAATAAACGTTGATGATTGGCTTCGACCAGCATACGGCTAAGATGAGGAATAATCAGCCCGACCCAGCCAATACTGCCACTAATTGCTACCTGACACGCCACTAACGAACCGCTTAAAAAGATCACTAACCAACGTAATGGCGCCACTTTCACACCTAAAGCTTTGGCTTCTTTGTCGTCTAACGACAGTAAATTCAAGCGCCAGCTTAAGCCCAGCAAAATCGAGCTACACGCTAAAAACGGAACAAAGAAAAAAGTGAATTTTTCCCAGTTGGAGGTAGCAAAGCTGCCCATTAACCAAAACACAATGCTCGGCAATTTTTCTTCTGTGTCGGAAATGTATTGCAATAAACTAACGAGCGCAGAAAAAAGTCCGCTTAAAATCATACCGATGAGAATCAACATCAACAGGCTACGTTGATTAAATTTGAAACTAAATAGAAAAACTAAGGCAAGTGTGCCGAAGCCAAATAAAATCGTGGTAGCAAATAAGCCATACAAACTAAACCCGAAAAAAATCGCCAACGTACCACCAAAAGCAGAACCGGAAGTCACACCGATAATATGCGGATCGACCAATGGGTTACGAAAAATACCTTGTAATACCACTCCACTCAACGCCAAACCGGCGCCCACGCAAAGTGCGGTGAAAATTCGAGGTAAACGCACTTGAAAAATCACTTGCTGTTGCAACGGGTCAATCTCAAGTGCGGTGGCTTTTGCCCACAGAATTTGTCCAATTTGTGGTATAGATAAGGAATACCGCCCGATTCCCAAAGAAATCACGGCGGTAATCACAAGCAATAACGTTAAACCGATAAGGATTTTTGAATAGTTACTTGGCTGCATTGTCGGCTTTGTAAGACGTGCGGTAAAATTTTTGATAATAATCGTTCACCATTTTATCTAAATCTACGTCTTGGAAACGTTGCGGATAAAGGGCTTTTGCCAACCACACTTCACCCAACGCTAAGGCTTCCGGCATAGGATAACCCCAAGCTTTGGCATATTCCGGCATCAATAAAACTTTTTTATCTTTTACCGCCCGAATATTCGCCCAGCCCTGATCGTTCAAAATTTGTGGTACGACATCAGGATAACGATCTTGCACTAAAATCACAGCCGGATTCCATTCCAACACATTTTCCAAAGAAACCTGCTTGAAACCTTTAATGGTTGCCGCTGCGACATTATAAGCACCTGCGTGTTCTAACATGAGACCGGTATATTTACCCGAACCATAAGTATTTAAATCCGGATTTGCCATATAAGTACGCACGCGTTTATCGGCAGGGATATCGCTTAGACGATCCGCTAATAATTTACGATTAGCAAAGGCGGCTTTCACTAATTCATCACCTTGTTGTTTTTTCTCAAACACTTCCGCGATCAGTTCGATGCCCTGTTTTAAACCGTCATTATAGGCTTTATCTTCATCGCTTAAGGTTGGGTTAAGTTTGCCTTTTTCACCTGCCTCACCGGTACGCAACGAAATCGCTACTACAGGGATATTCACGTCAGTGATTTGTTTAATCATTTCCGGTGGTGCGTAATTAGTCACAAACACGACATCCGGTTTTAACGCTAACAGGCTTTCAATATTTACGGAATTCAAATCGCCTGGCATTGCCATTTTTTCCAGCTCCGGCGCAAGACGAACATAGTTTTTACCCAACTGTTTTTTCCAGTTAGAAAGCACGCCTACAATCTGTTTTGTGGCATCCAACTGCACAGCAATATTTAGAGTTTGGTGCTGTAATACTACGGCACGGTTAATGTGATCAGGAATGGTTACCTGACGATCCAACTGGTCGGTAATAACACGATCAGCAAATGCTGATACAGAAAATACGCCAACTACGGCAGCAAGTATTAAACGATTGAGTTTCATAACACATCCTTACTTTAAAGAGGAAAAAAATCAGGATTCATTATATATTAAAATACACAGCCCATTGGCGATATTTTGCTACCTAAATCAGGGCATAAAAAACACTTGGAAAAACAACCGCACTTCTCCGGTTATACTGACTAACCGGCTTAATTTACTGAAAAAAGTGCGGCCATTTTTAGCGACAAATTTTCAGAACCGGTAGATTCGCTAGAATATCCACGGAATATATCTTACAATTTGACATTCATTTTTAGCCTGTTGACCCGTTTATGATGTTGTATAAAAAATTGATTGTACCCGTTTGTTTGTTTGCTTTTGCAGCGAATTCTGCAACAGCGGCACCACGCGTGCCTGAAGAACTCACAGACAACGGATTAATTTATTGCACGCACGCCTCCGGCTTTTCCTTTAATCCGCAAACAGCGGATGCGGGAACCAGTATGAACGTGGTGACAGAGCAGATTTACAATAAACTGTTTGAAATTTCGAATACAGCTGCCGAGCCAATCCCTGTATTAGCACAATCCTACTCGCTTTCACCCGATGGTAAGGTGATTACTATTTATTTGCGTCGCGGGGTTAAATTTCATCAGACCGATTGGTTTAAACCAACCCGTGATTTTAATGCGGACGATGTCGTGTTTTCGCTCAATCGGGTGCTAGGTTATGAGACTTATTTACCAACGTTAGAACAAACCTCCGTCAGCTATAAAAATCCGCAATATCGTATTTTCCATGAACAGGCGAAAAAGGTGCGCTTTCCTTATTTTGAAAGCATTAAGCTAAACCAAAAAATTGAATCGGTGAAAGCCATCAACCCGCATACGGTAGAAATTACCTTATTCAAACCTGATGCGTCTATTTTGTCTCACTTGGCAAGTCAATACGCGATTATTTTCTCGCAAGAATATGCCGTACAGCTCAATGCTGACGATAATTTAGTGCAACTGGATACCTTGCCTGTCGGCACTGGCCCGTATAAAGTCAAAAACTATTTCCGTAATCAATATGTGCGTTTAGAAAAAAACGAAGAATATTGGAAAAAAGAAGCTAAAATTCATGACATTCTGATTGATTTATCCACAGATCGTACCGGGCGATTGGTGAAATTCTTTAACGGTGAATGCCAAATTGCTTCCTATCCGGAAGTCAGTCAGTTAGGGTTACTGAAGGAAAATGACGCACGCTATTATATGAAAAGTGTTGAAGGGATGAATTTGTCGTATTTGGCATTTAATTTCCAAAAAACAGCAATTCAAGATCCGGCATTACGACACGCAATCTCACAAGCTATTAATCGCAAAAGAATCATTAAAACGATTTATCACAATACCGCAACGGTTGCGAATAACATTATTCCGAATATTTCCTGGGCTTCAAGCGTAAATACGCCGGATTTTGAGTATGACTTCATGCCATTGAAAGCCAAACAAGTGTTACAAGATAAAAAATTAAGCTTAGCGATGTGGGTGATTAATGAAGAACAAGTATATAACCCGGCTCCGCTTAAAATGGCAGAATTAATTAAATCAGATCTTGCGAATGCCGGCGTTGAAGTGAAAATTCGCCCGGTCACCCGAACATTTTTAATTGAGCAATTACATAATAAATCTGAAGACTACGACATGATTTTAACCGGTTGGCTCGGGGGAAATTTAGATCCCGATAGTTTTATGCGCCCAATTTTAAGTTGTAGCACCTCAAATGAAATCACCAATTTATCCAACTGGTGCAACGAACAGTTCGATGACATCATGAATAACGCATTAGATAGTGCCAATCAACGGGTTCGATCCGAAGCTTATAACCAAGCACAAGAATTAATTTTATCGGAATTGCCAATCATCCCTATTGCTAACGTAAAACGGGTTTTAGTTGCCAATAGCCGCGTACAAAATATTGAAATGAGCCCCTTCGGCACCTTGAATTTCTCGACACTATCACTACGAAAAGGACACAAGTAATGTTTAATTCTCTGATTCGACAATGTGTTTTTCTCGTTTTAACATTCTTTATCCTAACATTAATTAGTTATCTAATTTTAATGCAGGATCCGCTTAATGCCGAATTAATGACACCGCACTTTTACAGCGGCTATTTTCATTATTTGGTTCGCCTTATCCAAGGTGACTTAGGCATCAGCTATAACGGTGGTGAGGCCCTTAAATCAACTATTTTTACTGTGCTTCCACCAACATTAGAACTCTGTTTTTGTGCGATTTTACTGGCAACATTGTTCGGTATTCCCCTTGGGTTAATCGGCGCAATTTATCCCGCTAATTTTATCGGAAAAACCATCCGCACTTTATCTGCTGTTGGCCTCTCCTTGCCGGTATTTTGGATTGCGCCGATTCTACTGTATTTTTCTGCAATTAATGCGTGGGAAATTTCTGCTATCGGGCAATACAATTTACTTTATGAAATCAAACCGATTAGCGGTTTCCCGATTATTGATGTTTGGTTTGTCGAAGCACCTTATCGGATTAAAATCATCCAAAACGTTTTACAACACTTGGCATTACCCACCTTAGTTTTAACCATTTTACCCACCATGGAAATGGTACGTTTGGTACAACAGCGAGCGGAATTTGTCTTCCAGCAAAACTACGTCAAAGTTGCTTCTACACGAGGTTGGTCGAAATTTAGCGTGTTACGTAAATACGTTTTACGCAACACCTTGCCATTGTTAATTCCTCACACCACCCGTTTATTTACGTTGGTGATTACACAATGTATGTTAGTTGAAAATACCTTAGGTTGGCCGGGAATCGGACGTTGGTTAATTGATGCTGTGACACAGCAAGACTACAACAGTATTTCAGCCGGCATCATTACTATCGGGCTTTGTATTATTATCATTAAAGTGGCGTCTGAAAGCTTAATCTTTATTTTGGATCCGTTAAATAAGAAGGGTTGGCATGCAAGATAGAGAACCTGAAGATTTTCGTGAAAGCAACACATTAAAGCATATTTGGGCACTCTTCCGAGAAGATCGCATTGCGCTTTTCAGTTTCTATGCTCTTTTAGTGCTGATTTTGACCGCACTTTTTAGTCCATTGATTGCCCCTTACTCTGATGAAATGCAATTTATCGGACAAGAACTTATGCCGCCTTCTTGGGCAAATAACGGCCAGATCGCCTATTTTTTAGGAACGGATGATATTGGTCGGGATGTGCTCAGTCGTATTATTATCGGCACGACCTATACCGTTGGTGCTGCGATTATTGTGGTGCTTCTTACAGCTCTTATTGGCGGAGGGCTTGGCATTTGGGCTGGCATGTCGCAAGGCATTAAATCTCGTGTACTGGGGCATTTTTTAGATGCGTTCCTTACCATTCCTGTGTTACTCGTGGCAATCATTATCGCCACCTTAATGGAACCAAGTTTAATTAACGCCATGTTGGCAATTACCTTGGCATTGCTGCCTTATTTCGTGCATGAAATTTATCGCAGCATTCAAGCCGAACTCAAAAAAGAATATGTGCTAATGTTGCGTTTAGACGGCATTTCTAATAGCGCGTTACTAAAAGAAACCATCTTGCCCAACATTGCGCCACAATATATTCAAGAAATTTCCCGCGCATTTACAATTGCCATTTTGGATATTAGTGCCCTCAGTTTTATTTCCCTCGGCGCGCAACGCCCTGCACCGGAATGGGGGGCGATGATAAAAGACTCCTTAGAATTAATTTATTTAGCCCCTTGGACGGTTATTCTGCCGGGACTTGCAATTATCATCAGCGTACTAATCGGCTTGGTGTTTACCAATGGGCTATGCCGAGCTATTACCAAATATTATGAGTAGATAACTATGGCTCTCCTAGATATTCGCAATCTTCGCATTGATATCCAAACCCCAAATGGGTTAATCCGCATTGTCGATAATGTCAGTTTTACAATCGATGAAGGGGAAATTTGCGGCTTAGTCGGTGAATCCGGTTCTGGAAAAAGCCTCATTGCAAAAGTTATCTGTAATGCTTTTAAAGATTCTTGGATTGTTACCGCTGATCGTTTCCGTTTTAACGATGTTGAATTGCTAAAACTCACACCGGCACAACGGCGTAAACTTGTGGGTAAAGAAATTTCAATGGTATTCCAAGACCCGTTAACCTGTCTTGATCCAAGCCAGAAAATTGGTAAACAACTCATCCAAAGTATCCCAGGATGGACATTTAAAGGTCGTTGGTGGCAGCGTTTATTTAATTGGAAAAAACGTCGCGCCATTGAGTTACTGCATCGTGTCGGAATCAAAGAGCACAAAGATATCATGCGCAGTTATCCTCATGAATTAACGGAAGGAGAGGGGCAAAAAGTCATGATTGCCGTTGCCGTGGCAAACCAACCTCGATTACTGATTGCTGATGAACCGGCAAATTCGGTGGAATCGATTACAAAAGTGCAAATATTCCGTCTGCTTTCAAGTATGAATCAAAACCAAGGCACATCCATTTTACTTGCCAGTAATGATATCAACACTATCAGCGAGTGGTGTGACTCGTTTATTGTGCTGTATTGCGGACAAAATGCGGAATCCGGCCCTAAAGAGAATATTTTAGAAACCCCACATCACCCCTATACTCAAGCCTTGTTGCATTCCATTCCAGATTTCACTCAACCTTTGCCTTTTAAAGGCCAGCTTGGCACTCTCAAAGGTTCGGTTCCCCTACTGGAACAAATGCCGATTGGCTGTCGTCTTGGCCCACGTTGTCCATTTGCACAGAAAAAATGTATCATAAAACCGACCGCACTTCGCATCAAACAACATGAATTTTTCTGCCATTTCCCCATTAATTTACGGGAAAAGAAAATCAAAGAAAAAGAATTAATTCAACCGCTCACCTTAAGCACCGATCAAGAATAAGGGAAAGAAAATGCCATTATTACAAGTGGAAGATCTCACAAAATCATTTAAAAATACGCTCGGTCTGCTTAACCCCGGTTATTTCCACGCAGTAGAAGAAATCAGCTTTTCTCTCGAGGCGGGCAAAACATTAGCGATTATCGGACGCAACGGCTCCGGCAAATCCACCTTGGCAAAAATGATTGTTGGTATTATTGAACCTACTTCCGGAAAAATTTTATTTAAAGATAAACCGCTCACTTTCGGCGATTATAGTTACCGCTCAAAGCATATTCGCATGGTGTTCCAAGATCCGAATACTGCCTTTAATCCGCGTCTCAATGTAGGACAAATTCTTGATATACCTTTGTTATTAGCCACCCATCTGAACGAGCAAGAACGAAATCAGAAAATTTTTAACATTTTGAAATTAGTGGGAATTCATCCTGATCATGCCAACATCAAAATTAATACGCTTTCCGTAAGCCAAAAACAGCGTATTGCCCTTGCTCGAGCGTTAATTTTAGATCCACAAATTATCATTATTGATGATGCGGTCGGGTCATTAGATACCACGGTCAAAACCCAACTGACCAATTTAATGCTCGAATTACAAAACAAGCTAGGACTTGCCTATATTTATGTTGGTCAGCATTTAGGCATTATTAAGCATATTGCCGATGAAATTTTAGTGATGGAAGACGGCGTGATGATTGAATATGGTGAGACACGTTCAATTTTCACCGATCCACAAACAGATATTACTAAACGACTAATCGAAAGCCATTTTGGTAAAATTTTGGATGACTCTTCTTGGGAAAAATACCAAGACTAAAATTCTAATGCCTTCAATAAGAAAAAGTGCGGTAGATAATTACGATAAAAATTTTCATCAAATCAATTCAAGTCGAATTAATTGAGAGGGAAGACAAAAAGGTGGCTGGGGTACTAGGATTCGAACCTAGGGATGCCGAGATCAAAACCCGGTGCCTTACCGCTTGGCGATACCCCAATAGATTTTTATTAGAAGTAGAAACTGATAATAGTATGGCTGGGGTACTAGGATTCGAACCTAGGGATGCCGAGATCAAAACCCG